>NZ_CAJMXG010000038.1:0-17709 GCF_905219725.1 Oscillibacter sp. CU971 | reverse complement strand
TTCTCTTTTTCTTCTGGAAGAAAAAGAGAAAATGGGGGGTGCAATGAACCAGCCATCGCTGGTATCCAATCCCCCCCCGCCCGAAGGGCGAGTACAACCCCCCACCTAGGAGGTGACCCCCATGCAGGTAACCGTAATCGGCGCCGGCCTAGCCGGCAGCGAATGCGCCTGGCAGCTCGCCAGCCGTGGCATCCAAGTAACTCTTCGGGAGATGAAGCCGGAGAAAAAAACCCCCGCCCATGAAACAGAATACTTCGCGGAGCTCTGCTGCTCCAACTCCCTGCGGAGCGACCAGCTGGAAAACGCCGTAGGCCTTCTCAAGGAGGAGCTCCGCCGCCTGGACTCCCTGATTTTGTCCTGTGCCGACGCCACCCGCGTCGAGGCCGGAGGGGCTCTGGCGGTGGACCGCCACGGCTTCGCCCGGCTGGTGACGGAGCGGATCGCGGAACATCCCAACATCACCGTGGTCCCCGGGGAGGTCACCGAGCTCCCCGAGGGCGAGGTGGTGATTGCCTCCGGCCCCCTGACCTCCGACGCCCTGGCGGAACGTCTCCAGGCTTTGCTGGGGGATGACTCGGCCCTCCACTTCTACGACGCGGCGGCCCCCCTGGTCTCCGCNGNGAGCATCGACATGGAAAAGGCCTGGANGGGNTCCCGCTATGACCGGGGCACCGCCGACTACGTGAACTGCCCCATGTCCGAGGAGGAGTACGAGGCCTTCTGGCAGGCCCTTACCACNGCNCGGGAGGCGGAGGTCCACGGCTTCGAGGACCAGAAGGTCTTCGAGGGCTGCATGCCCGTGGAGGTCNTGGCCCGGCGGGGNCGGGAGACCCTTNGNTNCGGGCCCTTGAAGCCCCGGGGCCTGACGGACCCCAGGACGGGGAAGGAGCCCTATGCCGTGGTCCAGCTGCGGCGGGACAACCGGGAGGGCAGCGTCTATAACCTGGTGGGCTTCCAGACCCATCTGCGCTTCCCGGAACAGCGGCGGGTGTTCTCCATGATCCCCGCCCTCCACGACGCGGAATTCCTCCGCTACGGGGTGATGCACCGGAACACGTTTTTAAACTCCCCCCGGCTGCTGGACCGCTATTACCGCCTCAAGGCGGATCCCCGCATCTCCTTCGCCGGGCAGATGACCGGGGTGGAGGGGTATGTAGAATCCGCCGCCAGCGGCTTTCTGGGGGGGGTGGAGACGGCCCGGCGGCTCCGGGGACTGCCCCCGGTGGACTTCCCCCAGGAGACCGCCATCGGGGCCCTGGGGCTGTATGTCTCCAACCAATCCGTGGTAGCCTTCCAGCCCATGAACATCAACTTCGGCATCATGCCGCCCCTGGGCCGCCGGGTCAAGGGGAAGCGGAACAAGAACGCGGAGCTCAGCCGCCGGTCCCTGGACATCATAGAGAAGCTGNGGGAGACCGTGCTGGAGTAAACAGAAACGACACAGGGGAGGGTTCAAGCATGAAAATCATCGTGGACGCCATGGGAGGGGACAACGCCCCTCTGGCCCTGGTCCAGGGGGCCCTGGAGGCCCATAAGGAATACGGGACCAACGTGATCCTGGTGGGCCGGATGGCGGATATCCTGAAGGCCGTGGAGCAGTGCGGGGAGAAGAATCTCCCCTCCGGCGTGGAGATCCGGGACGCGGCGGAGGTGGTGGAGATCGCCGACGACCCCGCCACGGCCTTCAAGAAGAAGAAAGACTCCTCCCTGACGGTGGGCCTGAACCTGCTGAAAAACGGGGAGGGGGACGCCTTTGTCTCCGCCGGGTCCACGGGGGCCCTGCTGGCGGGGGCCACGCTGGTGGTCAAGCGCATCCGGGGCGTCCGCCGGGCGGCCATGGGGCCCGTCCTGCCTACGGCGGAGGGGCGGATGCTCCTGTGCGACTGCGGGGCCAACGCCGAGTGCACGCCGGAATACCTGCTCCAGTTCGCCTACCTGGGGAATTACTACGCCAAGCGGGTGCTGGGGGTAGAGCGGCCCCGGGTGGCCCTGCTGAACATCGGCGCGGA
Source organism: Oscillibacter sp. CU971 (assembly GCF_905219725.1). NCBI lineage: Bacteria > Bacillati > Bacillota > Clostridia > Eubacteriales > Oscillospiraceae > Oscillibacter > Oscillibacter sp. CU971. The sequence continues at coordinate 15,700 of NZ_CAJMXG010000038.1, read as the reverse complement.
GTCGGAGAAGGGAGACGGCCTCCGGCAGGAGGCCCGCGCCCTGCTGGCCCAGGCGGCGGAGGCCGGGCGGCTGAACTTTGTGGGGAACCTGGAGGCCAGCGACGCCATGCTGGGCGGAGCCGACGTGCTGGTGGCCGACGGCTTCACCGGAAACGTCATGCTGAAGTCCCTGGAGGGCACCGCCAAGTTCCTTTTGAAGGAATTGAAGAAGGTGTTCCTCTCCAGCATGAAGACCAAGATCGCCGCGGGGCTGGTGAAGGGGGACCTGGCGGAGATGAAAAAGCTGCTGGACCCCAGCGAGGTGGGGGGGACCCCCTTCCTGGGCATTTCCAAGCCCGTCATCAAGGCCCACGGCTCCTCGGACGCCCGGGCCATCCGCAACGCCATCCTCNGNGCGGAGGAATACGCCGCCAGCGGCTTCATCGCCGACGTGGAGGAGAACATCGAATTGATGAAAGTTGGAACAAACAGGCAAAATTTGCCGGATGCCCCTTGACAGCACGGCGGCTGTTGCCGTATGATAGGCTTCATGAAAGGGCTGTTGTTTCAAGGCAGTCAAGTCTATAAGGAGTGAAACGGCAATGTCAAACGAAGAGATCTTAAGCGTGCTTCGGGGACTGGTGGCGGAGCAGTTCGCCAAGGAACCCGAGGAGATCAACATGGACACCGCCTTTGAAGGAGATCTGGGCGCGGACTCCGTGGACCTGGTGGAGCTGGTCATGGCCATGGAGGAGGAATTCGAGGTCGGCGAGATCGAGGAAGAGGAGCTCTCCTCCCTCAAGACCGTGGGCGACGCGGTGAACTACCTGGCGGGTAAGCTGAATAAGTAAAAAGCGCGCCTTGGAAAGCAGGCGCGGAGGAAGCCCGCCCCGTGCCCCCGCGGGGCGTCCTTTCAGAGAGGACCGGACATGCAGGAACTGGAGAAAAAACTGGATTACGTTTTCCGGGACAAGGCGCTGCTGGAGGAGGCCCTGTGCCACAGCTCCTNCGCCAACGAGCACCGGGCGGACCACCTGTCCAGCAACGAGCGCCTGGAGTTCCTGGGGGATTCGGTACTGGGCTTCGTGACGGCGGAATTTCTCTTTGCCCAGCACCCGGACCTGCCGGAGGGGGACCTGACCCGCATCCGGGCGGCCCTGGTGTGTGAGCAGAGCCTCTATGAGGTGGCCCGAAAGNTGAACCTGNGGGCCTATCTGCGCCTGGGCCGGGGCGAGGAGTCCGGCGGCGGCCGGACCCGGACCTCCATCCTGGCGGACGCTACGGAGGCGGTCTTCGCCGCGGTCTATTTGGACGGGGGCATCGCCGCCGCCTCGGCGCTGATTCACCGCTGTGTGCTGGACGCGGAGCGGGAAGAGGTGGTGGAAGAGCGCCGCCGGGACTACAAGACGGCCCTCCAGGAGCTGGTCCAGCGCCAGGCGGACCAGGTGCTCTCCTACCGCATGGTGGGGGAGCGGGGCCCGGATCACGCCAAGACCTTCGCCGCGGAGGTGCTGCTGAACGGCGCGCCCATCGGCTCCGGCTCCGGCCACAGCAAGAAGGAGGCCGAGCAGGCCGCCGCCCGCAGCGCGTTGGAGGGCCTTTCTGAATAAGAAGACATCCCCGGCGGAAGTCTCCGCCGGGGATGCTCCTGTCTATGGGCGGAAAAGAACGCGCCGCCGTTTCAGAAAAGCGTCAGGCCAGCAGGGCGTTGATCTCCTCAATCTCCAGGTCCTGGAGGGCCCAGTTCACGCCGTAGCCCACCACCTTGCTCAGCTCCCGGACCTGCTGGTCCACGTCCCGGGTGGTCACCGTCAGGGGATTTTTCCCATGGCGGAGCCGGGTCTCGTCCAGCTCGGCGACGCCCGACTCCTCCAGCAGGTCCGCCGCCAGGGTGGCGGCGTCCACCACCGTGGGCACGCCGACGGCGAAGACCGGCACGCCCAGAGTCTCTTTGTTCAGCGCCGCCCGGTGGTTCCCCACGCCGGAGCCGGGGACGATGCCTGTGTCCGAGAGCTGCACCGTGGTGCACATCCGGCCCACCCGCCGGGCGGCCAGAGCGTCGATGGCGATGACCAGGGAAGGCTTCACCTGTGCCACCAGGCCCCGGACGGCCTCGGCGGACTCCACGCCGGTGGTGCCCAGCACCCCGGCCCGGAACACCGCCACGGGCCGGAACCCGGCGAAGTGCTTGGGGCTGGCGGCGATGAGGTGCCGGGTGACCAGCACGCTGTCTGCCGCCAGGGNNCCCACGGCGTCCGGGGTCATGGCGGCGTTCCCCAGGCCCACGATGAGGGCGGGGCCCTTTTCGGGGAGCATGGCCTTCAACTGGGACCCCACGGCCCGGACGGCCCGCTCAAAAAAGTCCGGCTTCCGTTGCCAGAAGCTGGTCAGGTCGATGGTGAGATAGGTCCCCTGGGGCTTTCCCAGGGCCTCCTCCCCCCGCCGGTCCAGGATATCCACCCGNGNGACGGGGTAGCCCTCCTCCTTGGACTTCGNGGCCTTTACGCCGGAGAGCCGGGTGGTCTTCTCCGTGGACTNCTGCCAGAGCTCCCGGGCCTCCAGGGCCAGATCGGTGCGCTTTGCAAACATAGGACCGCCTCCCAAACCGAAAATGATCGGCTTTAGGTTTTGCGCAGAGAGGCGAAATATGCGGAAAGAGCCTTGAAAANATTCAAGGCTCCTTCAAAATTAAGGGCAGATCCACGATGGGGACCCGGCGGCTCATGGCGTACTGCATGGTGTACCGGGTGCCGCCGGGGGTGCCGTCAAAGGCGGCGATGAGCAGGGAGGAATGGTCCACCATGTAGCGGTCCCGCCGCTGCATGCAATAGGGCGTGTACTTGGCGGAGACCAGGGTCTCGAAGTCGCAGGCTTCCACCAGCCTCTTGTACCGCTCCCGCTGGTCCGGGGCCCAGGCGTCCGCCTGGGTGGGGCAGGGGACAGCGGCCTCTACCGTCACATCCGGGTGCCGATCCCGGAGGGCCAGGACCGTCTCGCAGAAATAGAGGTCGCAGCCCAGGNCCATGCCGCAGAGGAAGTGGCGGTGGCCCTCCTCATAGGCGGCCTCCACCGCGGCGGCGATGCGCCGTTTCAGGGAGAGGCACCGGGGGTCCGCCTCGTCGTAGCGCCAGGGCAGCTTCTCGGGGCGGTGGCCGGTGAAGCAGCAGCTGATTTGTCTGGACCGCATGGGGAGGCCTCCTTTCCCGGCAAAGTGATGGAATCATTATANAACATTCGTTCTGAAATGTAAAGCCTTTTCTTTTCCGGCCGGGAGGAGTATAATGAATTTTAGAGCAGCACCCGAAAATCATGAGAAACGTTCAGCGGTCCAGGAATCGCAGGGCCGCGCTGCCGCGGGAAGGAGAGGAACGCACATGCTGTATTCCACCTTGTGCTATCTGGAGCGGGGAGACGAGTACCTGATGCTCCACCGGGTGAAGAAGGAGCACGACGTGAACCAGGGGAAATGGATCGGCGTGGGGGGCAAGTTTCAAGACAGAGAGAGCCCCGAGGACTGCGTCCTCCGGGAGTGCTTTGAGGAGACGGGCCTGACTCTGACGGACTACCGCTACCGGGGGCTGGTGACCTTTGTCTCCGACCAGGCCCCCACGGAGTACATGCACCTTTTCACCGCCTCCGCCTGGACCGGAACGCCCCACCCCTGCGACGAGGGGGAGCTTCAATGGATCAAGAAGGCGGACCTCCTGTCTCTGCCCCTGTGGGAGGGGGACAAGATCTTCCTCCGCCTCCTGGAGGAGGACGCGCCCTTTTTCTCCCTCAAGCTCCGCTATGAAGGGGACAAGCTGGCCGGGGCGGCGCTGAACGGGAAGCCCCTGAACTGAGAAAGCCGCCCCTTTCGGAGCGGCTTGAAAGTCCTCAGGCCTCCCGGTGTTCCCGGAGGGCGGCTTCCCACTTCTCCCGGTCCGCCTCCGTCAGGGAGCGGATCACCCGGCAGGGATTTCCTCCGGCCACCACCCGGGGCGGGATGTCCCGGTTAACGATAGACCCGGCGGCGATGACGGCCCCTTCCCCGATGGTCACCCCGGGGAGGATCACCACGTTGCCCCCAATCCACACGTTGTCCTCAATGGTGACGGGACGGCCGTATTCCAGATCCGTGTTCCGCACCTCCGGCACCATGGGGTGGTTCACCGTGTAGATGCAGACCCGGGGGGCGATGTAAACCCGGCTGCCGATGGTGATGGGGGCGATGTCCAGGAAGATGCAGTCGTAGTTGGCGAAGAAATAGTCCCCCACGGAAATCTGGGTGCCGTAGTCGCAGTGGAAGCTGGACTCCACCCAGGCGTCCTTCCCGGCGCGGCCGAAGAGCTCCCGGATGGTACTGTCCCGGCCCTGGAAATCATCCGGGGCCAGGGCGTTCAGCCGGTGGCAGAGCCGCTTGGCCCGCATCCGGGCCTCCGTCAGCTCCGGGTCCGGGGGATAATAGAGCTTTCCCGCCAGGCGCTTTTCCTGTTCGGTCATAGAGATCCCCTCCCGCAAGATTATTTGGGCCATTATAACAGAGCCGGGGAGGGCGGTCAAGAAGGGCTTGCAATTTTTGGGGGATCTGGTATAGTGATGGAAGACAAAAAACGAGCGGAGCCGAAGCTCCGCCCGTCTTGAGGCTAGGATGGTTTTTTCCGGGAAGACTGCCCTTACAGCGTCTCCTTCCGCTTGGGGGAGTTGATGGCCACCAGCCAGGACACCAGCAGGATCACCGCGCCGATGCAATAGCCGATATAGTAGACGCTCTGTCCCTGGGCCTCGGCGTCCATGGTGAAGAAGTCGCCGATCTGGCCGCCCAGGATGAAGGCCATGGCAATGGGGACAATGAATTTCAGGCAGATGTCCATGAACCTGTTCAGCCAGTGAATCTGCTCCGCGCCGTGGTGAATTTCGTNGGTGATGGGCTTGGTNCGCAGCTCCCAGCCNATCATGATGCTCATAATCAGCGCGCCGGCGGGCATGGCCAGACCCTCGGAGAAGGCGTCCATGAAGTCCAGCCAGCAGTCGTTCCAGGGGCCGACGCCAATCATCTGCTGGAAGGGGACGGGCACAAACTTGTTGCTGCCCAGGCCGTCCAGGGCCACAATGGCGGCCTCCACCATGATGGCGGCGCANACCCAGAACACGGTCTTGGAGCGGTTGCCCTGCTTGCCCTTGCTCTCCGCGTGGTCCAGCAGGAAGGTGACGACCACCTCGATCAGGGCGATGGCGGAGGANATGGCCGCCACCAGCACGAACAGATAGAAGATCACACCGAACAGGGGGCCGATGGGACCCATGGCCTGGAACACGTCCTGCAGGGTGATGAACAGCAGCTTGGGGCCGCTGAGGGTGGCGCTGGGGCCGTAAGTCGCCACGGCGGCGGGGATGACGGCGATGCCCGCCATGATGGCAACCAAAGTGTCCGCAAAGACCACCACCACGGAGTTCTTCACGATGTTCTGGGATTTCTTCATATAGGAGCCGTAGGTGATGGTGATGCCCATGGCCAGGGACAACGAGAAGAACATCTGCCCGCCGGCGGTGGCCAGGACGGAGATGATGCTGGGCGCCTCCTCAATGAAGCCCGCCTGCACCGCGTAGCCGGGGAGGAACATGAATTTCAGGCCCTCCGCCGCGCCGGGCAGGGTGACGGAACGGATGATGATGATGACCAGCATCACGAACAGGGCGGGCATGCCCACGTTGTTGAACTTCTCAATGCCCCCGGAGATGCCGCCCCGGTTGATGAGATAGCAGAGGATCATGAACAGGAAGGTGAACATGACGCAGCCGAAAGGATTGGTCAGCATGGCGCTGAACAGGTCCGACCCGGTTTTGATCTCCGCACCGGCGAAAGCCAGGTTGCTCAGGTTCAGGGACATGTACTCAATGCAGTAGCCGCCCAGAACCGTGTAGAAGCTCAAAATGACGAAGGGGGAGAACACCGCCAGCCAGCCCACCCACTTAAAGCGCGCGGACAGGGCGTGGTATGCGCCGATGGTGCCCTTGCCGGTTTTCCGGCCCATGGCCAGNTCGCTCATCATAATGCTGAAGCCCACGAAGATGGCCAGCAGCAGATAGATGACCAGGAAGGCGAAGCCGCCGGACTTGCCCATTTTGTAGGGGAATCCCCAGATGTTGCCCAGGCCCACGGCGGAGCCGATGGCAGCCATCAGGAAGCCTAAGTTGCTTCNCCACGAACCTCTCTCATTTTCCACAAAAAAACCTCCTCTTATCGGTAATTATTAACAAATATACTATACCCGAATCCATTCGTCAAGAAAAAATACAAAAAAAATTCACAAAATGTTTTTACTAGATGGAAAGCTGTCCATTTCACGCTTTGACGTGGCATGGTTTTCTATACAATACGCACAAAATACGACTGCGTCTGATGCTTATGCAACAGTTTAAATCCGCGCGGCGTGGTAAGCTTTTTCATGCCGTCATCACAAACGAACACTAAGGATGGGACTTATGCAACAGTTTAAACCGGTGACAAAACAGGACGGCGCCAAGCTGCGCCGCTACTACAAGGACTGCAATTACGGCCTCTGCGAGTACTCTCTGGGGACCAAGCTCATGTGGAAGAAGGCGCTTCACCCGGCCTGGGCGGAGATCGCGGGCTGCCTCGTGGTCCGTAACCGGGACGCGGGCGGGTGGAACTTCGACTACCCGGTCCCCGGGCCGGAGGGGGACGTGGACGCGGCTCTGAGGGCCATTGAAGCCTACTGCCTGGAGGCGGGGCAGCTTCCGGTCATTTCCATGGTGCCGGAGCACAAGGCTGGGGAGCTGCTGGGCCGCTATCCCTATGTCCGGGTCAGCGATATCCGCACCTGGCGGGATTACGTGTATTACCGGGAGGACCTCCAGTATTTCACCGGGCGGCGCTACTCCGGCCAGCGGAACCACATCAAGAAATTCCGGGCCCAGTGGCCCGAGGCGGNGGTCCGCCCCCTGACGGCGGAGAACGCCGGGGCGGTGGAGCGGTTTTGGAAGGACTATGAGGCGGAATTCCNCAAGGGGGACANCGCCAAGGCCCTGGACGAGCTGAAGCTGGCGAAGANAATGCTGAAGCTGGCGGGGAAGCCCTGGTTCACCGCCGGGGGGATGTTCGACGGGGACAAGCTCANTGCCCTGGCCCNGGCGGAGCGCTGCGGGGACACCCTCATTATCCACATTGAGAAGGCGCTGTATTCCTATACCGGCGTGTATCCCGCCTTTGTCCAGGCCTTCGCCCTGGCCTTCGGCGGAAACTGCCAGTGGATTGACCGGGAGGACGACGCGGCGGACAAGGGCTTGCGGACCTCCAAGCTCCAGTACGGCCCCGCCAAGCTGGCCCCTAAGTACCGTTTCGAGCCTATGAACGAGCTGATGCGCCACATCAAAGAGATCCCCAAGGTGGAGACAGCCCGGCTGACCCTCTCCGCCCTGACGGAAAAGGACATTCCCGCCTACAACGCCCTGGTGCTGGACCAGGAGCGGAACCGCTGGTGGGGCTATGACGACGTGGCGGGCCTGGGGGGCCCGGTGGAGGAGCGGAGCTTCTTTGACGTTGCCAGGCGGGACTTTGAAAACCATCTGGCGGTGAACTTCGCCGTCCGGCTGGAGGGAAAGCTCATCGGCGAGGCGGTGCTGTACAATTTCGACTGCCGGGGCGGCGCGGAGCTGGGCTGCCGGATTGACAAGGCCTACGCCGGGAACGGCTACGGCGTGGAGGCCTTTACGGCGGCGGCGGAGTGGGGGCTTTACAAGCTCCACCTGGGAAGGGTTTTCGCCAAGTGCTTCAAGGAGAATCAGGCGTCCTATAAGATGCTCTCCGCCTGTATGCGGAAGCACGGGGAGGACGAGNCGTTTTTCTATTTTGAGAAGCTGGTGTAAAAATGCGGGCCCCCGGCGAAAAACCGGGGGCCCTTGCTATGCGCAGGATCAATAAAATTCCTTGATGTACGCGTCCACATCCGCCCGGGTGCCCATGTAGGGGCCCGGGGTCTCCATCTTGAGGGAGACCAGCGCCGTGGCGGTTTGAAGGGCGGCGGGGATGTCCTGGGTCAGCCGCTCGTTGATGTAGCAGGCGAAGGTGGTGTCCCCCCGTNCGGTGCGGCCCCCCAGGCTCCGGGCCTTGATGGGGCNGGTGTAAATCTCCTTGCCGTCGTAGACCAGCACTTCCGTGTTGTGGGTGATGAGGATTTCCTTCGCGCCCCAGCCGTAGAGGACCTTGGCGGCCTCCACCCGGTCCGCGAGGCCCGTGAGGATTTCCGCCTCGGCGGCGTCGGTTTTCAGGAAGCGGACATAGGGGAGCAGTTCCTTCTTGGCCTCCCAGTCCCGGTAGACCATGCCGCCGTTCTCCTCCCAGCGGAGCATGCACTGCACGTCGATGGCCAGCATGGCGCGTTTTGCGGCGAAGGGCAGAAACNCGTTGGGGATGTCGCNCCCCACCAGGCCCGCCAGGTGCCAGATCTTGGCGTCGATTTCCTCCGGGACCTCCTCGGGCCGGTAGGGGTCGATTTTGCTGTCCACGGTGGAGGTCCGGCGCTCCCGGTCCGGGGTGTGGTAGACGTTTTTGGTGACGAAGGAGTGGGTGCTGTGGAGGGGGAACACCGTGATGTTGGGGGCGGCGGCGAAGGCGTCCTTCAAGTCCACCTGGGCGGTGTCCGCCTTGGGCAGGACGGCGGTCTTATGGCCCATGTTGGCGGCCGCAAAGCCGGAGTAGTACACCGCGCCTCCGATGGCCTGGACGGTGGTTCCGTCATAGTCCACATTGGTGTCCTGGGCAATCTCTCCGATAATCAGGGTATTGAACTGGCTCATTTCGCTTCCTCCTTACGGATGGCCTCGTCGGCCTCTACAAATTCCTGGAACGCGGGGCTCCAGAGATGGAATTTATGGCTTTCAATCATGCGCTTGTAGGCGAAGGAGTCGTGGACCCGCTCCGGCAGGAGGACGGCGGTCCGGGCCTCATCCCCGTCCCGGTGGGTGTCGGACCCGGCCAGGCGGTAGTACTCGGGGTGGCGGCGGCAGAGCTCCAGGGCTTTGTCGTTGTTGTTTTCATGCCGGGGGTTTCCGTTGATGATCTCCGCCCCGTGGATGGTGGTTTCCTGAACCGGGGCGCTGCCCTTGCGGAAGGGGTGGGCGTGGATGATGAGGACCTGGCTGTGATACTTGTCGAAGAACTCCTGGGCGCTCATGCAGCAGATATAGGGGTTGGAGCGGAGCCACTGCTCGTCGATGCCGTAGACCAGGTAGTCGTTGTCGTTTTCCGGGAAGCGGAGCTCCGCCCCCAGGATGACGTCCAGCCCCACCTCGTCGCCCCGGCGCTTGGAGGCGTGGTAGCCGCTCAGGTAATGGTCGCAGACCAGGTCCCAGTTGTGCTCGGTGTCGATGCGGGAGAGGTACTCCGGGTGGAGGTGGTCCGTGACCACCAGGCCTGTGAAGCCGTTTTGGACATAGCGGTCCACCACGTCGGCGGCATAGAGATGGCCGCAGCGGCTGGTTTCGGCGGTGTGGGTGTGGGGGTCGTAGCGATAGCCGTTCATAGTGAAAATTCCCTCTTTCCTCACGGGGAGCGGAAGCTCCCTGTGTGTGATAATTTAAGACGCGTGCAGATCCCGGCAGGTGCTGCGCTTGATCAGCGTCGGCATCAGAATCTGATGGACATAGCCCTGGGTGCCGTTTTCAATTTTGTCCCGGAGCATATCCACCGCCTGGACGGCCATGTCCCGCTTGGGCTGTNCCATGGTGGTCAGCTCAATCCGGGGCAGGGCGGTGGAGGAGATGTTNTNGAAGCCGATGAGGCTCAATTGACCGGGAATATTAATGTGGGCGTCGTCCGCCGCCTTCAAAACGCCCAGGGCGTTGGAGTCCGTGGAGGCGAAGATGGCGGAATAGTCGATGGGCTTGGCAAAGAGCTCCTTGGCCAGCTNGTAGCCGCCGGTGATGGAGGAGCGGGTGAATTCGCTGTTGAAGAACCGGGGGGTCAGCCCCAGCTCCCGGCAGGCCCGGATATACCCCTCCGCCCGGAACTGGTGGGTGGTGGTGTGGCGGCGGCCAAAGTAGAGGATATCCCGGTGGCCCAGCTCATAGAGGTACTTCGTGCCGATATAGGTCCCCCGGCTGTTGTCCACGGCCACGTAGCTTTGAGGCTGGTCCCGGAGGTTCTCGCTGAGGAAGACCGTGGGCACCTGGTCCGTGTAGGCCCGGATGTTCTCATAGGTCTTGGGACTCTGGGGGACAATGAGAATGCCGTCCACCTGCCGGCTGAGAAGGAGCTTCACCACCGTCTTCTCCTGCTTCAAATCCGGCCCGGAGTTGCAGAGCATGATGTTGTACCCGTGCCCCCTGGCGCTCATTTCGGCGTAATAGGCCAGCTCCGACATAAACTGGTTGTCGATGGAGGGAACCACCAGCCCGATGAGCCCCGTGCGCTTGGTCACCATGGAGCGGGCCACGTAGTTGGTAGTATAGCCCATCTCGTCGCAGAGCTTGATAATGCGCTCCCGGGTGTCGCTGCCAATCTGGTGGCTGCCGGAAAGGGCGCGGGAGACGGTGGCGTAAGATACGCCGGCGGCTTTGGCCACGTCCTTCAAAGTTACACTTTTCATAGCTTTTCATCCTTTCCGCGCCACTGGAAATTGTAAACGTTTCCGCTTTATTTTTTGGAACCGGCCAGACTCCGGCCGGTTCAAGTTGTCAAGTAAAGAATATCCGATTTTCCCGGCAATGTCAATAACAATCTGGATTTTTCCCATCTTTGGGCAGAAAAACGAAAAATAATCGAAGTCTTCGGCGTTTGGCATATTGACAAAGGACCTGTGTTTCATTTAGAATAAAGCTGAAAAGGCCGCAAACGTTTACGGTTGGGCCGGAGACGGCCCGGCCGCCTCCTGGAACGCCGTTCCAGGGACCCGCGACGTCTACCACATTATGAGGAGGAATTCTTATGACCCCCGATATCAAAACGATCTTTTTCGACGTTGGCAACACGCTGCGCATCGTGCTGAAGGAGCAGGACTTCATCGACCGGGCCGAGGCCGGGCTGATGGAGCTCATCCACACCACCGAGACCCATGACGAGCTCTTTGCCAAGCTGGAGGAGCGCTGGAAGAAGTACCGCAAGGTGTCCAAGGAGACCCTGCTGGACGCCTCTGAGGGCGAGCTGTGGACCCAGTACATGCTGCCGGAGTACGACGCCAACATGATCTTTGCCAACGCGGCGAAGCTGANCCGCCTGTGNCGGGATCACGACGGCCGCCGGGTGGCCCGGGCCGACGCCGTGGATACCATCAAGGAGCTCTGCGCCCGGGGCTATACCCTGGGCATCATCGCCAACACCGTCACCGAGACGGAAATCCCCGACTGGATGGCCGCTGACGGCGTGGCCCAGTGCTTCAAGACCACCATCCTCTCCTCCAAGGTCCGCCTGCGCAAGCCCAACCCGGAGATTTACCACCTGGCCTGCCGCTGCATCGGCACCCCGGAGGCCAACTGCGCCTACGTGGGCGACAATCCGGTCCGGGACGTGGAGGGCACCCAGGCCGCGGGCTTCGGCATGATGATCCGCATCGACGAGCCGGACACCCTGAACATGGAGCACGCCACCGGCAAGGAGTTCACCCCCGACCATGTGATTACCGCCCTGAGCCAGCTTCTCGATATTTTCCCCGCCCGCGCTTAAAATACATAGATACACAAGGAGGGAACACGCCATGGATACGACTAAGCGTTACAAGGCCGTCTTCTTCGACCTGGGAGGCACCCTGCGCATCGCCCTGCTGGAGGAGGCTTGGATNAGGCACGCCCGCCGGAAGATGGCGGAGATTGCCGGGTCCCCCGTGCCCTACGAGGAGTTCTACCAGATGATTGAGGAGCGCTACGAGCCCTACCGGGACTGGGCGCTGCGCGAGAATAAGNAGTCCGGGGNCGAGGAGCTTTGNTGCAAGTGGCTGCTGCCGGACTATGACCAGGCCCGCGTCAAGCAGGTCTGCCACGAGCTGAGCTACCAGTACCGCCAGTGNNAGGGCCGCCGGGTCGTGGTAGACGGCGGCGTGGAGGTCATCAAGGGGCTCCATGAGCGGGGCTACAAGCTGGGCATCATCTCCAACCTCATCGGGGAGAACGAGGTCCCCGACTNGCTGGAGGAGGACGGCCGGGCGGAGTACTTCGACACCGTTATCCTCTCCTCCGTCTGCGGGCTGCGCAAGCCCTGCTCCGAGATTTACAACGTCGCCTGCAGGGACATCGGCGTGGCGCCGGAGGACTGCGTGTCCGTGGCGGACAATGTGAAGCGGGACATCACCGGGGCCAAGGAGGCGGGAATCGGCTGCANCATCATCTTCCGCTCCCCGGANAAGAAGCACGCCGTGGAGTTCACCGAGGCCAACCGCCCCGACGCGGTGATCAGCGGCTTCCGGGAGATTCTGGATTTGCTTCCCCCCTTGAATTAAAACCAATTTGGGATGCGTCCGGGGAGACCCGGACGATCCCGCGTTTCAGAGGAATAGACTGAACAAGGAGGCCGATAGGAAATGAACACCGATATTCGTTACATCTTCCTGGACCTGGGAGGCACCTTCCGGGTCATCGACGAGGACCCCGCCTATCTCTCCGCCGCCCGGGCCAAGATTGCCGAGCTCTGCGGCGTGGAAACCGACAACCCCAACCAGTGGTTCAGCGATGTCNTCGACAAGCGGTACGACAAGTACCGGGACTGGGCCCTGAAATTCATGTGCGAGGCGCCGGAGGAGGTCTTGTGGACCCGGTGGCTGGCCTATGACATGGACCGGGAGCGCATTTTGAAGAACGCCGCCGAGCTGACCTACCAGTACCGCCAGACCAAGGGCCGCCGCACGGTGGTGGAGGGCGGCGCGGACACCGTCAAAGAGCTCTGCGCCCGGGGTTATACCATGGGCATCATCAGCGATCTGGTTGGCAAGCGGGAGGTGGACGAGTGGCTGGACGCCGACGGCCTCCGGCCCTACTTCAAGACCGTCCAGCAGTCCTCCATTACCTATATCCGCAAGCCCGGCCCCGCCATCTACTACTACGCCATGGAGGAAGCGGGAGCCCAGCCGGAGAACTGCTGCTACGTGGGCGACAATTTGAACCGGGACATCGTGGGCGCCAAGGCCGTGGACTTCGGCATGACGGTGGCCGTGCAGTACGACCGGAGCAAGCCCCTGAAGCTGACGGAGGAGAACATGCCCGACGGCAAAATCTACACCTTCCCCCAGCTGCTGGACATCTTCCCCGAGGGGGGCAAGGTGGCCGTGGATAAGCTCATCGCCCCCAACGACGGACAATAAGGATTTGATTGGCTAATTGACTATAGGAGGTTTTTCATATGGCAGACATGAAACGCGGCGGCGCTCAGCTGGCTGAGGCCGTCAAGAAGGCATACGAGCTGGGCCAGGACGACTATCATCTGGAGCCCATGCTCCTGNTGGNGGACGNCAAGNCGGTGGGCAAAATCGGAGACGGCGACGCGGCCATCTTCTGCTGCCGCCGGGGTGAGCGGGAGATCGAGCTCACCGAGATGTTCACCGAGCCGGATTTTGACAAGGCAGATCGCCGGATGCTCCGGGACCTGGACTTCGTTATCATGACCATGTACCACGACAAGTTCAAGGNCCTGCCCATCGCCTTCGCCCCCGCCAAGGTGGTGAAGCCCCTGGCCCAGGTCCTCAGCGAANCCGGAAAGACCCAGTTCCACTGCGCCGAGAGCGAGAAGTTCGCCCATGTGACCTTCTTCTTCAACGGCGGCGAAAACAACCCCTTCCCTGGGGAGGATGACGTGTGCATCCCCTCCCCCAAGGGCATCGACTTCGACCAGCAGCCGGAGCTGTCCCTGCCCAAGGTGGCGGACACCGTTATGGACGCCCTGGGCAAATACGACTTCGTGGTGACCAACTTCGCCAACGGAGACGTCATTGGGCACACCCAGAACACCGAGGCGAAAATCAAGGCCTGCGGCTATGTGAGCCAGTACCTGGATAAAGTGGTCAGCGACGCCCTGGGCAANGGCTACGTGGTGGCCATCACGGCGGACCACGGAAACATCGAAAAGCTCTACACCGCCGCCGGGAAGCCCGACGGGGCCCACACCACCAATCTGGTGCCCTTCATCATGATCGACCCCGCCGACAAGAGCCCCATCTCCCTGCGGGACGGCTCCCTGGGCGACGTGTCTCCCACGGTGCTGAACGTCCTGGGCATCCCCCAGCCCGCCGAGATGGACGGCAAGCCCCTCTGCGAGGGCAAAACCTGGGGCGAGGGCCGGAAGATGCTCCTCATCATCTGCGACGGCTGGGGCCTGGGCACCGGAGACGACGGCGACGCCATCCATCTGGCCGATACCCCCTACTGGGATTCCCTGCTGGCAGACCAGTCCTGGTCCAAGCTCCACGCCTCCGGCGAGTTCGTGGGCCTGGGCGCGGGCAAGGCCGGCAACTCCGAGGCGGGCCACTCCAACCTGGGCGCGGGCCGCTGCGTGATGCAGGACGACGTCCGGCTGGACGCCGCCGTGAAGGACGGCAGCTTCAAGCAGAATCCCATTTTCCTCCAGGCCATTGAGCACGCCAAGAAAAACGGCACCGCTTTGCACCTGCTGGCCTACCTGACCTACAAGTCCTCCCACGGCTGCATCGACTACCCCCTGAACATCTGCGAGATGGCCCGGGACAATGGACTCAGCCGGGTGTATCTCCACATCATCTTCGACGGCCGCTCCACCGAGCCCGGCTCCGCTCCCGCCCTGCTGGCGGAAGTGGATGAGAGGCTGGAAGCCATCGGCGTGGGCCGCGTCGTGGACGGCGTGGGCCGGGGCGTGGTTCTGGACCGGGACAAGAACTACGACAAGGTGAAACGGGCCTACGACGCCATGGTCGAGGGCGCCGGAACCCAGTACGAATAAGGTTTTTGGAGGGAAGGCCGGGACGTATTATCCCGGCCTTCCAGGATTATGAAAATGCACGCNAATTCGANNAAAATTGCACGCAGAAAGTTTGTTAAAAATATAATTGTCATTGACGGGAACGGCGCTGGTGGAGTAAAATAATGCCCGAGGAAAAGCTCCGCAGCGTTCAACAACAAACTTGGAAAGGAAGCGACACCCATGAATGAGAAAAAGCTAAAAGTCCTGGCGGCTGAAATCCGGCTGGAGACGCTGAAGGTCATCCACAGCCGGGGCTTCGGCCACGTAGGCGGGTCCATGGNCTTGGCGGACCTNATGGCGGTGCTGTACGGCGAAGTCATGAAGTTCGACCCGAAGAATCCCCGCTGGGAGGACCGGGACTGGCTGGTTTTGAGCAAGGGCCACGCGGGACCTGTGGCCTACGCCACCTTCGGCCTGATGGGCTTCTATCCCATGGAAGACGCATACACCCTGAATCAGCCGGGGACCAAGTTCCCCAGCCACACGGACCGCAAGCTCACCCCCGGCGTGGACCTCACCACCGGCTCCCTGGGCCAGGGCGTCTCCACCGCTACCGGCGCGGCCCTGGNCAATAAGATNGACGGACGGGACAGCACGGTCTTCTGCGTCATCGGCGACGGCGAGGCGGACGAGGGCCAGGTCTGGGAGGGCTTCCACTTCGCCTATGCCCACAAGCTGGACAACATCATCTACTTCATCGACAGCAACGGCTACCAGCTGGACGGCTCTACGGACGATATCCTGGCCCACGGAGACATCGCGAAAAAGGTGGAGGGCTTCGGGCTGCACACCCAGGTCATCGAC
>NZ_CAJMXG010000037.1:0-17733 GCF_905219725.1 Oscillibacter sp. CU971 | reverse complement strand
GTCCGGCGGTACACCAACGCCACCGAGATTACCCAGCGCATGGTGGCGGAGCTGATTGACCATATCGACGTGTACCATGCGGAAAAGCAGGACGGCGTTACCACCCAGCACATCACCATCTATTATAACTGTATCGGCTCTTTCTCTGTCCCTGACCGCCGGAAAATCCCGGCTGAGGAGATCACCATGGGGACGAGAAAGGGAGTAGCCGTCAGCTACTCCCCGGAGCGGATTGCCGTATGAGATTTTGAGCAAACATAATGCGGAGTGTCCCACAAGGATACTCAAATCCTATAAGGACACTCCGCATGGTCCGAGTGACTGGAGTCGAACCAGCCTGACCTTGGTCCCAAACCAAGTGCCTAACCGATAGGCTACACCCGGATATTTAATTTTCCAATTGTGGTCAAACATGTGGTCAGCGCCGTTTTCCGACCAACTGCCGGTGTAAAAGCAAGGGTTCGCTCCGCTTAGTGTCACAGGAGTGTGCGGCATTCCAGACAATGCGTCATGGATGAGGAGACAATGCTCCCAAAGCAGGCACGCTGCCAACCGCTCTGCACCCCCGCATAAATTTCCCGGCGGCCTTTTCGGTACAGGCAGGCTCTCTTCCCCAAGAATCGGACCTGGGCTATATAATCATTTTACTAATTTATCCGCCAAAGTCAAGGCATAAAACACCGGCGGGCAAAATTTCGGCTCATGGCACAAAAGCCGCCCTGTTTGTGCTATAATAATTTCCAGAGACGGTACCCTTCTCTCAATTCTTCCAAAGGAAGGCGATTTTATGTGGGTAGTATTTGCGTTCGGCTCCGCGTTTTTCGCTGGGCTCACCGCCATTTTGGCAAAATGCGGTGTCCGCCGGACAGACTCCACCGTGGCCACAGCCATCCGCACCGCCGTCGTGCTGGCCTTTTCCTGGGGAATGGTGTTCCTCACCCGTGCTCCGTTCGGCCTGGGTGCTGTCGGAGAGAGGACGCTGCTGTTCCTGATCCTCTCTGGGCTGGCTACCGGGGCCTCCTGGCTGTGCTATTTCCGGGCGCTGCAATTGGGGGACGTGAACAAGGTGACGCCCGTGGACAAAAGCAGCACGGTGCTGACCATCCTCCTGGCCTTTATCCTCCTGGGGGAGCCTGTCGGCGTTTACAAGGCTGCGGGGCTCCTCTGCGTGGGGGTGGGGACATATTTGATGATTGAGAAGAAGGCGGCGGGAAAGTCGGGGCGAGAAACCGGCCTCTGGCTGCCCTATGCCTTGGGGTCCGCCGTGTTCGCCAGTCTCACAGCCATTCTGGGCAAGCTGGGCGTCAGCGGGGTGGATTCCAACCTGGCCACGGCTATCCGCACCGGCGTGGTGCTGGTGATGGCCTGGGTCATGGTTTTCGTCACCGGAAAAGCGGCCGCCCTCAGGGCGGTACCCCGGGAAGAGCTGGGTTTCATCTGCCTGTCGGGTCTGGCGACCGGGGCCTCCTGGCTTTGCTACTACCGGGCCTTACAGGACGGGCCCGCCAGCGTAGTGGTTCCTATCGACAAGCTGAGCATTCTGGTGACCGTAGCCTTCTCCGGCCTGGTGCTCCACGAGAAGCTGAGCGGCAAGGCGGCGCTGGGGCTGGCCCTGCTCACCGGGGGAACGCTGGTGATGCTCCGGGGCTGAACGGAACAAGCGGGCCATGCCGCAAGCCGGGGAGGCCATAAGGAAACGTTAAGCTACGGCGGAAACGGCGCAGCCGAAAGGCCGCGCCGTTTTGCTCACCGTTGTAAACAGCGGCAACCGCAAAACATGGCACATATTACTTTAAGCCTTTGCGCACGTTTGCCGGAGGACTTGTCCGGAGCGTAAACAACATACGCTCCAGGGTTCCATTGGACCGGCGGAGCGCCGGTCCAGCAGTCCCTATTTCAGGTATTTCTTCAATTTGAACGTGACCGCCTGAATATCGATCGGCTTTGCCAAATGGTCGTTCATACCGCGCTCCAGGCACCTTTGAATATCCTCCGAAAACGCGTCCGCCGTCATGGCAATGATGGGAATATCCGCGTCCTCCCGTTCCAGTCCCCGGATGGCCGCAGTCGCCTCGTAGCCGTCCATGACCGGCATCCGCACATCCATAATAATCGCGTCATAGTGCCCGGCCGGGGAGTTCCGGAATTTCTCCACACAGATCTCTCCGTTTTCAGCCCAGTCCAATTCCAGCTCAAGGATGGAAAGCAGCTCCCTTGCCACTTCCCAGTTCAGCTCGTTGTCCTCCGCCAGCAGAATGCGTCTTCCCTTCAGCACCACGTCATTCACTCGTTCGGCGGCGCCGTCCGCTGCCTCCGATGCCGCGGGCGCTGCCGCCTTTTCCAGATCCAGCACAACATGGAACTCGCTGCCCCGGCCCTGTTCGCTGCGGACAGAGATTGTCCCGCCCATGGCGTCCACAATGCACTTGGTAATCGCCATGCCCAGGCCGGACCCCTCTGTCTTCCGGACCCGGGTGTTGTCCTCCCGGCTGAACGACTCGAATATGACCTTCTGATACTCCTTTGACATGCCGATGCCCGTATCGCTTACCAGGAAGTGGGTACGGACCCGGGAGGCGTCCTCCGGCAGCGCCTCCTGATACACGGTCAGCTGAACGGCGCCCTTCTCCGGGGTGAATTTGACGGCGTTCCCCAGCAGATTGATCAGCACCTGATTCAGCCGCACACCGTCGCAACACACATTCTCCGACAGGATCTCCCGGGCAACCACCTTAAACTGCTGGTTTTTCGCCGTGACCTGGGGCTGCATGATATTGACGATGCTGTCCATCGCCTCCCTCAGCGACACCGGCTCCACATTCAGCGTCATTTTGCCGCTTTCGATCTTGGACATATCCAATACGTCGTTGATAAGCCCCAGCAAGTGCTTGCTGGACAGCGCGATCTTACCCAGGTAATCCCGAACGCGCTTCGGATCGTCCGTATTGTCCAGCGCCAAGGAGGTCATCCCGATGATGGCGTTCATGGGCGTGCGGATATCGTGGCTCATGCTGNANAGGAATTCCTGTTTCGCCGCGTTGGCCTGTTCCGCATCCTTCCGCGCCTGCTCCGCGGCTTTTCGCGCCGCGTCCATCTCCGCGTTGATGCGCGTCAGCTCCGACACCTGGTTCCGGAACAGCTTCAAGTACCGGAAGAATATGTAGAGGAGCATCGCAATCACCGCAAAGGAGGCGGCGTAGACGATGATGAGCCACCGGCTTCCCATGCCTGAGATGGCGTTATCCAGCCTTTCGAAGGGGAGAACCGTCACCAGATACCACTCGCAGTAAGGGAGATTGGTGCAGTATATATGGCGGCGCGATCCGCCGTTTTTCACAATCGTGGAATAATCCTCACCGGCGTTCATGGCGGCTTGCAGCTGTTCAATGCAGGCATCCGCCTCCATATCCTGCCCGGCAAAGATGTTGGTGAGCCTGTCAAAATAGTTTTCGTGGGCGTCTCCCTCGTTCCCGACCACATAGCTTCCGTCTTTCCGGATCACAAAGGAATAGCTCAACGACTGGTCCGAGTCCAGGAAGAGAACCTCGCCCATATATTTGGTGGAAAGCCCCACCACAAGGGCAAGGCTGCCTCCGCCGCTGGACATGGGATACTCACAGGGAACGCCGAACAAAATCACCCCGCCGCCGTCGCTGCCGGTGGCGGAGGCCGCTTTGCGCTCCCCGTTCCGCAGGCTCTCCAAAAAGGGCTCCGGGTGGTTGAGCTCCACGGGATCGCCGAAAATCATCTCACTTCCGCCGTCGGGCCCGTACAGGGCGGCGCACAAAAAATGCCTTGCCCTGGCGCCGTATTCGATGTCCTCCCTCGTTCCGTAACCGGACGCCCCATCCCCTGCCGCAATGCCCGCGATGGACTCCGCCATGGTCAGGCGAAGCTCAATGATCGTTTCAAAGTGCAGCGACACCTGCTCGTTCATTCCCGCCATATAGGCGGTGCCGATCTCCTCAATCGTGCTTTCGCTCATAGTGTGAATGGACGCTCCCAGGAGGGAAAACACGATAACCGTCAAACAAAGGATTACCACTATTCCGATTTTCAAAGACCGCGGCAAAGCCTTGCTTTTCATATCCGTTCCATCTCCACAGCTTGTCATAATTTATGCTATCCTCATGCGTGCGCCGTCCTAACGTCCCCTCAGTCCGTTCATAACCCGGAACATTTTGCGGACGTCCACCGGCTTTGCCAAATGTTCATCCATTCCCGCGTCCTTCGCCAGCGCCACGTCCTCCTCAAACGCGTTGGCCGACAGCGCTATAATCGGCACCGTCTTCGCGTCCGGCCGGTCCAGGCCGCGAATTACGCGGGCCGCCTCATAACCGCTCATCACCGGCANCATTAAATCCATCAGCACGCAGTCAAACCTTCCCGGTTCGGACGCCGCGAAGGCGTCCACGGCGGCCTTTCCGTCATTGGCGGTCACCACCTCCGCGCCCGCTTCCCCAAGAATGTACTCGACAATTTCGCAGTTAAGCGCGTTGTCCTCCACCNGGAGGACCCGCATTCCGGAGACGTCGCCCTGCGCATCGCCATCCTTCTCCGCGGGTTCTTCCTCCCACGCCTCGTCGACGCGGATAGGCAGGGTGATTTGGACCACGCTTCCCCTGCCGGGCTGGCTGTCCACCGAAATGGCCCCCTTCATCTGGTCCACCAGCTTCTTCACGATGGACATGCCCAGGCCCGTGCCGTTATAGTTCGTCCTCGCGCCCTGGTGCTCCTGGGTAAAGGGCTCGAAAATGTGATTCTTGAAGTCCTCTCCAATGCCGATTCCCGTATCTTCAACGACGAAGCGGCAGCTTGCCGTCCCCTCCCGGAAGGCAGTCTCCTCCGCCCGCACAAATACGGAGCCGTTGGGCCGGTTATATTTGAGGGCGTTGTCAATGACGCTCATCAGGATCTGCTTTAAGTGAAGCGGATTCCCCATCACCCTGCTGTGCCGCAGGCCGGTCGTCTCCAGCTCCAAACGGATTCCCCGCTCTTCCGCCTGGTGGGACAAAATCGTAATACAATCTTTCAGCACGGCGCAAAGGTCAAAGGGCTCCACCACCACGGTCGGCCTCCCGCTCTCCAGATTGCTCACCTGAAGAACATCGTTTACCAGGGACAGCAGATGCTCGGTTGACACGCGGATTTTTCTCTGGCACTCTTTTTGCCGCTCCGGGTCATCCCGGCTGTTTTCCAGAATGGCCAGCATTCCCAAAATCCCGTTGATGGGCGTGCGGAGGTCGTGGGACATGTGGGAGAGAAACTCGCTTTTTGCCGAGTTCGCCCGCCTCACCCGCTCCAAAAGCTCCATGATGGACTGTTCCTGCTTTTTCCTCGTCACCATGGTTTCCGTGATGTCCTGATGGTATCCGTTCAGGCACGCGCCCGGTTTTTCAAACGTCTTGTCCGGCACGCCGCCGCAGCGGACANAAATTCTCCCAAGGGCCGGGTGATTCCAGGGATAGATGACCTCGGCGCGTCCGGTATCCAGTATTGCCCGCACAGCCTCCTGGACCATCTCCACATAGTCCGGCTCAATGCGCTCAAACCAGTGCCGGTAGCACTCCTCCGGCCCGATTTCATCCGGCACCCCCAGGAGAATCCGCATAGTCCGGTCCGGGTACAGCCTGGGCCGGCAGCCCTCTTCCAGCTCGATGGTCCAGATGCCGGTTCTGGCGCCCTCCAGAATGTCTTCCAGGCTCCGTCTGGCCTCCAGCTTGTATTTCTNTTCCCGCTCCACCAGGGCGTTGACATCCCGCAGGGCAAAGATCGCGCAGTTCTCCGCGGCCGTCCTCTCCGTAGCGGAAAAGTGAATCTCCAGATACTTTAGTCCCGAGAAGTTGTCCTTCACCTGATACCGGACCGAGAATTTTTTCTTTTTCCTGAGCTTTGCCAGCACATAGTCCTTCTCCGTCATGGCGCGGAGACGCTCCTGCCCCTGGGGGACCACGCATTTGGAGATATACCGCTCCATAGCCGCCTGATAGCCGTCTTTAAAATGAGCGGCCCAGTCCAGGCCCAGCCCCTCGCTGCTGCGGTACACCTCGCATTCGCCCGTGTCGAAGTTCACCTCGTAAATGCCCAGGTAGTCCACGCTGAGGGCATGGAGCACGTTATAGCTCCGCTTTTGAAGCTCCCGGAACAGGTTGCGCCGCTTCAGGGAGGACACGATAAAGTACGCCGCCGTTTGGAGCATATTCGACGCATACTCCAGCGACTTCACGGGGGGATTGTCCACGCCGTAAAAGCCGATGATCCGCTTCCCGTCGTACAGGGGCACCACCACAAGGGAGTGGATGCCCTGCCGCTTCAGGTTCTCATACTGAAGCGGCTCCGTCTGCCGAATATCCTCCACGTTCTTTATGACAATGTGCCTGCCGACGCTGAAATTCCGGTACCAGCTGGCGCACACCTCCCGGGGGACATTTTGAAGGTTCTCCTGTTCCGGTTCCACCCCGGCGTCCACCCACTCATAGGTGTTGTCGTCGCCGCCGGACTCGTTCTGCTCAAAGATATAGGTCCTCTCTCCTTTCAGCGCTTTTCCCNGGTGCTCCAGCAGCACCCCAAGCGACTGATCCGGGGTCTCCTCCAGCAAAGCGACACGAAGTCCCTCGTTGATAATGGCCTCCAGATTCTGAACGCTTCGCATGCCGCTGTGCTGCTCATGAGCCTCTATGATCGGAGCGCCTTCTCCAGCCGGTAAACGTCCCCCTGCACAATCCATACGCCTGTCCTCCGCTTTCTCCTCACAGCTTCGCTCCAAAAGTCAGAAAATCTCTGTCATAATACCATACCTGCGCAATTACGTCAATGAGAAGAAACGAAAATCATAGTCATTGTAAAAACCGGCCGCTTCCAACAGGTTTTCATAATCACGCCCACCGGCGCCGCCTGGTTTTTAAGCCGCAAAAAGCCCACGAAAATTCACGGAATTTTCGTGGGCTTTCCAGCACCCCTGCCTGTATCTACACCGTCCCGTCATGGGCCGCTGTTTGGAAAAAGGGAACCGCCGCGTCGTCCCGCCGCATAAACAGCAGTCCGAAGGACCCGGGACCGCAGTTGCTGGCGATGGCGGAGGACGCCTTTTGCAGATAGACCCGCTCAAAAGGACAGTACTGCTGCACCAGGCTTTGAATAAACCGGAGCCTCTTTTCATCCATCCCGGAGTATGTAATGAATAAAATACGCCGGTCAATGTTCCCGGTATTCTGGAGCGTCCGCTTGACATANTTTTTCGCCGCATGGGAAAAGCTGCCTATCTCCATCCGGCTGACCACCATCCGGCTCCTCTTCAGCGCCAGGACCGGATGCAGCAGCAGCGCGTCACAGAGAATCTGGATGCGCTTCGGTATCCGGCCGGACTGGCACATCATGTGGGTGTTGTTGATGATAAACGCGGAGGAAATGAAACGCTCCATCCGCTTCACCGNTTCCAGGATTTCCTCCTTCGCGGCATGATGCTCCGCCATATAGGCCGCGCACAAAACCACCAGCCCCATGCTGCTGGAGAGGTGCCCGGAATCAAGGACTGTGACGTTTTCAAAGGATTTCGCCGCCTCACAGGCATTTTGATAACCGTCGCTTACGTGCCTTGCCATTGTAATATGAATGACGTTCTGCGCCTCCGTCAGCTTCTCGGCAAAGAAACGCTCGTAGTCCTCCACCTCGGGAGGATGGGAATAGCCCTTCCGCCCCCCGGCAATATGCGCCAGCAATTCGTCCGGACTCAGCTCCGCCCCGTCCAGGAACCGCCCTTCTTCCGTACAGACGTAATACGGGCATACGGAAAGGCTGAACTCTTTCCGGAGGGATTCCGGAAGGTCGCACACGCTGTCCGTTGTGACCAGGATGGAGCGCCTTTGTGCCTGCTCGAAGATCAGAATGTCTTTTTCGATGTCCTCCTGCTGGGCTTCCTCGTTCAGATTCACCAGACCCTTGGGGAGGATGCTCAGCACAGCCGCCTCCAGCAGCGCGCCGCTGACCGGCTTGGCCAGATAGCCGCTGAAGCCCTCCTTTCGATAGAGAAGCTGGTTGTCGCTGCCCGCGTTGGCGGTCAGCGCCACCACGGGCACGTCCTGGCACAGGCCGCCCGGCTGGACCCGCAGGGCGTGGAGGCACTCGATTCCGTCCATTTCCGGCATCAGGTGGTCCATGAGAATGCAGTCATAATGGTGGTTCTGGGTCAGCCGCAGGCATTCGGCCCCGCTGTGGGCCATGTCAATCTGGATTTGGGTCTCCGCCAGCAGCTTCTTCACCACCATCAGGTTCATTTCGTTGTCGTCCACCACGAGAATATGCGCGTCCGGCGCCTCAAAGCTCCGCCGGTACACTTCGCCTTCCCGCACACGCGCCCGGGAGGCCAGCGTAAACGTCCCCAGCTCCTTCTCGTCCACGATGTCTTGATCCAGGACGACCACAAACTTGGAGCCCTTGGTATAGACGCTGTTTACGCTGATCTCGCCGCCCATCAGCTCCACCAGCTGCTGAACGATGCTGAGCCCCAGTCCCGTCCCCTCAATATAACGGTTTTTCTCCTCGTCCACCCGCCGGAACGCGTTGAAAATATAGGGAATATTCTCCTTCTTCACGCCCTGGCCGGTATCCTCCACGGAATACCAGACCCGCATGCNGTTGACCCCCTGCCGCTCACACCGGACGGACAGGGTAACGGAGCCTTCGCTGGTATACTTCACCGCGTTGTTCAGCAGATTGATCAAAATCTGCTTGATNCGCACCTCGTCTCCGCAGAGCATGCTGGGAATGGAGGAATCCACATGGAGCTTAAATTCCAGGCCCTTTTCCTTGGCCTTGATCCAAATCATATTGACGATTTCCGAAAAGAGCGCGCCGGTCTCATAGGAGACGTTGACAATTTCCATCTTCCCGGATTTGATCTTGGAGATGTCCAGGATGTCGTTAATCAGGGAGAGCAGCAGCTTGCTGGCCCCCTGGATATTCCGGGCGTTCTCCGCCACCTCCGCCGAGATGTCCTCCCGCAGGATGATCTCATTGAGTCCGATGATCGTGTTGATGGGCGTGCGGATCTCGTGGCTCATGCTGGAAAAGAAGTGATTCTCCGCCCGGTTCAGCTCCTCGATCTCCTTTTTCTGCCGCTGCGAGAGGGCATTCTCCTCCTCATACATCCGGTTCAGGAACATGAGCAGGATGCTGGTGAGCAGCCCCACCATAATCATGGAAAAGGCGGAGTCAAACAGCGCGTCGTGCTGCGTATTCGGCGCGGCAAGGGCCGGATAGTAAAAGGCGGTGCCGTAGCAAAGCAGCGTCTCCGCCGTACAAAGTCCGAAAAAGACCGCCCTGCGCCTTCCCTGCAAGGTGATGCAGACGTAGATGAAGCAGAGCACAAACCACTCCGGCACACCGCTGTAAAAGCCGCCCGCGGAAAAAAAGGTGATGGGAAACAGCGTAAGCAGCAGTATCGCAATGAGCGTGGCGCCCATGTGAATCCGTTTTTTCCGAATGCTGATCTTGACGATTGCCGCCATGAGGGCCAGGCTTGCCAGCATAATCAGCACGTTCCAGAGGCTTCTGCCCATGGGCAGGGTAAACGCAATGGCGATCATGCAGACGCCGGTCACAATGCGGAACATTCGCTCGCGGAGGCTGATCCTGTGATCGGTAATAATCTCAAACCATTTTTTTATCACGAAGTCTTCCACTCCTCAGAACTCGACATTTTCAAGAAGAGGGCCGGGCGCCGTCAAAGCCCCNNGGCAATCTCCGCGCAGAGCGCCTCGTGAGCCCGCAGCAATGCGGCGTGACGCTCCCGGATGAAATCCGCGTCGCCCCGTTTCCCCGCCATCTCCAGCTCCTTGGCCTGGGCGGAGAGCGCCTCCGCCCCAATGGTCAGGGAGGTGCTTTTCAGCGCGTGAACCTTCACGGCGTAATCCGTCCAATTGGCGCTTTCATACAAGGCGGCGATCTCCGCCCGCTTTTCCGGCCCCTGGGCGCAGAACATCCGCAGCATTTCCAGATAAAAGCTCTCGTCCCCGGCGCAGTAGTCCAGGCCCAGCTCCGTGTTGACGCCGGCCTTTGCAAGATGGTCATAGGAGGGGACGGGCCCGCCGGACGCCTCCGGGACCTCCGCCGGGGCCTCCGGTGCGGCCGCGGCGGCCTGGGGAGCCGGGGCCTTCTCCGCCGAGGGGGCCTCCGCCCCCACAGGCGCGCCCTTGCTTGTGGGCCTCTCGCTGTATTGGATGCAGCTCTTGGGCAGGACCTTTCGGAGCACCCGTTCCAGGACGGTGCGCTCAATGGGCTTTGGGACAAACTCCGTAAAGCCCTCGCTGCGGAACATCTCCCGGGCGCCGCTGACGGTGTTGGCGGTCAGCGCAATCACCGGAAGGTCCTGATACACGCCGTTTTTAAGCTCCCGGATTTTTTTCAGCGTCTCCACGCCGTCAAACCCGGGCATNATGTGGT
Source organism: Oscillibacter sp. CU971 (assembly GCF_905219725.1). Taxonomy (NCBI): domain Bacteria; kingdom Bacillati; phylum Bacillota; class Clostridia; order Eubacteriales; family Oscillospiraceae; genus Oscillibacter; species Oscillibacter sp. CU971. The sequence continues at coordinate 7,293 of NZ_CAJMXG010000037.1, read as the reverse complement.
CCAGGAACACGATGTCATAGGAAGTGCCGCTGCACAGCGCCACCGCTTCCCGTCCGCTCAGGCAGGTGTCTACCTCAATTCCATAGCTTCCANGAACGCCCTTGGCCACCACGAGGTTCATCTCCTCGTCGTCCACCGCCAGAGCCCGGATGCCCACGCAGTTGAAGGGCTTCCGGCCCGCGGCCTGATCCTCCGCGAAGCCCCGTTCTCCGGTTTCCCCATTCAAAAGGTTCGCCACGGAAAGCGCGGAGAAGGGCTTGTGCATAATCGCGAGACGGCTTTCCCGGCTCAGGTTAAACTCCCGCTCCGCGATTACGACGACCCGGATAGTTTCCGCCAGTTCCTCATAATATGCGGGGTTCTCCATATATTCCGACTGTACGATAAACACATGGGTCAGCTTATGGCTGCGCTGCACCTTGAGAAGGCCCTCAAAATTATGTACCTGGTAGCCCTTCGCGCCAAGCCCCATCACCAGGCTTTGAATCAGGCCGTCATAGTACTCCCGGACCTCGTCGCAGCTGTACTTTTCCGGCCTGAAATAGCACGCAATGCAAAGCTGCTCCGGGTGGTTGAGCTCAATGCACGGCCGCTCGTCCGCCACGCCCTGGGGAATCACGATATGCGCGGACAGGCCCTCCTGTTCTCCGCTGGCGAAGTGAAGGAAGCCGCCCATGGCGTTCAAAAGCCCCTGGGCGATGGGAAGCCCGAGGCCCAAGCCGCCCGCGAAGCGGCTGCTGCTGGAATCCGCCTGGTAAAACACGTCGTACATCTGCGTCAGCTGGGAACTTGTCATGCCGATGCCGGTGTCTCGGATATCAACGATCAAATTGATGCCATAGCTTTCCCGGCGGCAGCCTATGCGGACGTTTACGCCGCCTTCCTCCGTAAATTTAATGGCGTTTTCCACCAGGATTTTGAGCACATGGGAAATTTTCTCCGCATCCCCCACCAGGGCCGCCGGCATCTTCGGGTCGATGTCAAACACCAGCTCCAGGTGCTGGCGGTTGCTTTGCAGCGCGGTCATGGTAATGATGTCGTTCAGCACCGAGGTGATCATGTATTCTTTTTTGGCGGAAGTCAGCGTGCCCTCCACAATCTCCGTATAGTCCAGCATATTGTTAATCTGGTTGGACAGGCGCTTCCCCGCCATTTTGATGGAGGACATGTCCGCCCGGATATCCGGGGGGAGCTCCTTCCCCAGCGCCACCTCGCTGATTCCGATGACCATGTTGATGGGGGTGCGGAGCTCATGGGATACGTTGGACAAAAAGACGGCGTTCTGCTTTCCCGCCGACTCCAGCTCCGCAAATATCCGGTCATACCGCTTCCGCTGCGCATTCCGCCGGTTGACCCAGTACAGCGCCAGCGCCGTGCTTCCAAGGGTCACGATGACGCCAAGCGCCAGGTGAAACGCGTCCTGGAGACTTATCCGATGGGAAATGGTACGGAGGATCAGGCCATGATATGCCAGCACCAGCGCGTACAAGGCCGCCGCCGCGTACAGAATCCACTTCTTGTTCAGCACAAACAGCGCCAGAATCAGAATGCAGGCCACGGCGGGCAAATCAAAAAGACTGGATTCATGCACACCGAAAAAGAAGAATTCGATAAGCATCAGTCCAGCGCATAAATTATCAAACAGCGTGTTTGACCCAAGCCGCCCGATGTGCAGAAACCATACGACGAAACAAGCGACTGTCATCAGCGGAAGCGTCCAAAATTCCCACGATAGAAACAGCGTAATCAGCCCCAGCAAGCCGCTGAACACGGTAACTATGACCGCCAGCAGCAGATGCTGGCTTGTCTGCTCCTCCGCCCTCATGCCTTTTCAAACTCCTGCGCCACCCGTTTGATCAGCTCCTCCGGACGGTAGGGCTTTTTCAGATAATTCACGGCGCCCAATTTAATCGCGTTTTGGACGTCCTCTTCCAGCCCCGACGCCGTCAGGAAGATCACCGGGACCGCCACAGCGGCCTTTTTCATGCGTTCAAAGGTCTCAATGCCGTTCATGCCCGGCATGTCTATATCCAGAAGGACCATGTCGACTTTCTCGTTTTGTACCTTTGCCAGCGCCTGGATCCCGGAGTCCGCCAGAACCACGTCGTACTCTTTCCCAAGGATGATCCTGGTCCTTGCCAGGTTCATATTGTCGTCATCGACCACTAAGATGCGCTTTTTCATACAATTGCCTCCCTGTTGTGCTGCTGGGGTCCGGAGCCCCACGGGGTCTATTGTAAAGGAAGCCCGCGGGAAAATCAAGCCCGTATTTTCAGTCCCGGGAAGCAAACAGGCAGTAAGAGGAAACTACGCCAGCGATGGGTCTTATTTTCCAGTTGTGCGTAGAAGGAAACGGAAAAATCGCCCGGATGTTGAAAGAGCGATGGATGCGTTTGTAGTGGTCAAAATTAAAGCTGCCAGGAACCGACTGCTGAGCCAGCAGGCCGGCTTTTCCTAACGGTCAAAAATGCCCGCGTGGTTTAAGCGCCTCCGGCGCTGCCGGCAGGCTCGGAAAGGCTCCCCGCCGGAGCAAAAAAGGCGGCGCGAACAAACCGTTCACGCCGCCTCCGAGCTCTGTTTTTAACTTAGCTGGAACTTGCTCACCAAGCTGTTCATCAGCAGGGACTGCTCCGTCAATTCCTGCGAGGTAGCGGCGCTTTGCTCCGAAGTGGCGGAGGTGCTTTGAATAACGGAAGAGATTTGGTCGATCCCCTCGGTCACCTGCGAAATCGCCGCGGTCTGGCTTTCTACCGCCTCTACGACCGCGTCCACTTTTATCGTCACGTTTTCCGCGATGGAGTTGGTTTTGCCCAAGGATTCCGTTACCTTTGCAACCACCTGGCCGCCCTCCGCGACAGCGGTGATGGACCCCTCTATCAGCTCCTTGGTAGCCTTGGCCGCCTCGTCGGACCTGGACGCCAGATTCCGCACCTCATCCGCCACCACGGCAAAGCCCTTTCCCGCGCTGCCCGCCCGGGCGGCCTCCACGGCGGCGTTCAGGGCCAGGATGTTGGTCTGGAACGCAATGTTTTCAATGGTATCGATAATCTTGCCGATTTCCGTGGAGGAACCGGATATTTTCTCCATAGCGGCGTTCAGCTCTTGCACATAATCCACGCTGACGCCCAGCTGCGCGCCTGCCTGAGCCACAAAATGCCCGGCCTCCTCTGCCGCAGCCGCGGTCTGCCTGGCGTTCTCCGCGATGCTGTCGGCGGTGGCGGAGAGCTCCTGAATCGCGCTGGCCTGCTCCGTGGCCCCCTGGCTCAGGGACTGCGCGCCGTTGGATACCTGAACGGCGCTGCCGGCCACGGCCCCGGCGGACCGGCTGATTTGGGAAAGCGTGTCCTTCAAGGAACTGTGGATGGCCTTGATGGACTGCTCCATGGTTACAAAGTCGCCCCAATATGTACGCGTGATCGTTTCGCGGAAATCTCCCCGCGCCATTTTGCCCAAATGGTGGGACACATCCTGCGCCACGTCGTTCAAACGGGACAGCATGGTTTCCAGCGCCCTTGCCAGCTGGGCGGTTTCATCCTTGGATTTTACGCGGGGGGACGGGGTATGCAGATCTCCGTCGGCCATCTTCTCAAGCCGGGCAACGCAGGACTGAATGGGCCCGGAGATGGATTTGCCCACTTTGACTGCCACGGGGAATGTGGCGAGCACAACGAGAACGACCACCAGGATCGTCAGCAGAATGCTTCGGTCCAAGGAGGATTTGAGTTCCCGCTGGCTGGTCTCAATGGCGATGCTCCACTCCTGATTGCCGTCAATGGGAGCGAAGCCCACAAATTTGTTGTCGCCATAGAAATTATACGCCCCGAAGCCGGTTTCCCTCTGGACCATGCGCTGATTCACAGCCGCTACATCCGCCACGCCGGGGTCCGTTTTTGCGGCTTCAATCATGTTGGAGCCCTCTTCTACAATAGAGGCCTCCCGGTGGCCAATGACATTGCCCTTATTGTCCAGCACATAGGCAACGCCGTCGCTGCCTATGGACAAATTTATTACAATGTCCGACAGAAAATCGGCGCTGATTCCGCCATAGACCACGCCGTCAAAGCGGCCATTGGTGATGATGGGGACCTCCAGCAGGAAGATCATCCGCTGTCCGTCGTTCATAATGTCGGAGATATAGGGTTTCTCGGCAGCCTTGCACTGCTGAAAATAATCTTCCTCCGCGTAGCTGTATCCCGTGGAAGAAAACCCGGAGGCGTCCATTTTGCCGACGTAAAGAAAGCCGTTGCGCTGGGCGATATCATCTCGAAGCGGGACCAGCTCCGGATCGGTCGGGTCAGATTCCCGGAAAATATCAGAGGCGGCGGCCTCTTGGAGCGCCGTCCAGTAGCTCCCCATTTTCCACTCCACAGCGTCTGCGGCCATCTGCGTGGCGGGACCCAAAGTCTTTTCCATGACATCGTCAATTCCGCTGGCATTCAGCAGGGCCGTAATCACGCCGATCAGTGCCGAGCCTATCAGCACGACCGACAACATACTGATTTGGATTTTTGATTTGATCGACTTCATACATGACCTTCCTTTTATCTGCTTTTTATTTGGGGCAGGGGAATGCGCTTCTAACAATATATACGCATGCAATTTTTGCCGCACCCCAAGTCCTTGATATTCTAGCATGAAGCCGCCAAATATTCAATATGGATTTTTGCTTTGCCGGAAAACTTGTTTTCCGCGTTTACCAGATAAGGTACAATAAAATGCGCAAAAAAAGACAAGGTTTGCAATCCCTGGTAGAATGAAGTCGTGACACACCATTCTGAAAGGAGAAAGCAAACCATGTCTGAGAAGATTGTACAGCTAAATGAGGGAGTAATCAAGGGGCAGCTGAAGGAACTGGTACGTGGCCGCGTGGAAGAAACGCTAAACGAGCTGCTNGAGCAGGAGGCGGAGCAGCTGACCCAGGCGGCCCGGTACGAGCGTAGCGAGGCCCGACAGGGATACCGCAGCGGTCACTATGACCGAAACCTTACCACGGCCTCTGGGGACGTCACGCTGCACGTGCCCCGGCTGAAAGGGGTGTCGTTCGAGACAGCCATCATAGAGCGGTACCGTCGGCGGGAGAGCAGCGTGGAGGNGGCACTGATCGAAATGTACCTGGCAGGCGTATCTGTACGCCGGGTGGAGGACATCACCGAAGTTCTGTGGGGCAGCAAGGTATCCCCGGCGACGATCAGTGAACTGAACAAGAAAGCCTATGTCCATATCGAGGACTGGCGGAATCGTCCTTTGCAGGGCGGACGGTATCCCTACGTCTATGTGGACGGAATCTACCTGCGGCGCAACTGGGGCGGAGAGTACGAAAATGTGGCGATTTTGGTTGCGATTGCGGTAAATGAAGACGGATACCGTGAGGTTTTAGGCGCCGCCGAGGGAATGAAAGAGGACAAGACCGGTTGGGTGAATTTTTTCCAGTGGCTGAAAGGCCGGGGCCTGGACGGCGTGCGGCTCATCGTTGGCGACAAGTGCCTGGGTATGCTGGAAGCTGTGGGAGAAGTATTCCCTGACGCCAAATACCAGCGCTGCACCGTCCATTTTTACCGCAATGTGTTTTCCGTTGTTCCTCGTTCCAAGGTGAAGCTGGTGGCCAAGATGCTCAAGGCGATCCATGCCCAGGAGAGCAAGCAAGCCGCCCGTGAAAAGGCCAAGGCTGTGATGGCCCAGCTGAGAGAGATGAAGCTGAAGGAGGCCTCTAAGAAAGTGGCGGATGGCATTTATAGTTATGTCATTCTCGGTCAGATAGTTGACTGCCTCGGCAAAATGTTTGAGGTTCCCAATCCTGGCCTTTTGGCTCCACGCTCCGGCGNTCCTGGCGTTGTAATAGGCAACTAGGCACTGTTCACATAAGCAGAATAGTGGTAGAATAGAAGAATGGAATTACGAAAAGAACAATACGAAAAAATAGCAGAGAGCTTTCCCAAACAGCGGAAACCAGCAAAAATAAGTAACCTGGACGTGCTGAATGCGGTGCTGTACGTAGTGGAAAATGGGTGCAAATGGAGGAGCTTGCCCAAAGAATACGGAGATTGGCACGTAATTCATGTCCGAGTAAACCGCTGGGCGAAAAAAGGTGTGTTGGAAAAGGCATTTCTGCGTTTGCAGCAACTTGGAATCATCCAAATTTAAGGAAATGTGGTAAGTTTGGATTCTACCTGCATCAAGGTGCACCCGGATGGAATGGGTGCTTTGAAAAAAACGGTACTCAATCCATCGGAAGAACACGGGGCGGATGGAACACCAAACTTCATATGGTCGCCGCATCTGATCGAGATGGGGTNATTCTGTCGTTGTCCGCTGGAAACTGCGGCGATGGTCCGGAGGGGCGTGCCCTTTTGCGGATGTTTGGCCCGGCGGACTATCCAGTTTACCTTTTGATGGATCGGGCCTATGAGGGGGATAAGACCAGGGCTTTAGCAGTGGAACTTGGTTATACACCTGTTGTCCCGCCCAAACGTAACCGCAAAGATCCTTGGGAATATGATAAAGAACTGTACAAGCAGCGCAATCAGGTTGAGAGGCTTTTTCGCCGTATTAAACGTTTTCGCCGCATTTTCACCCGCTATGATAAGCTTGATGTTATCTTTTTGGCCTTTGTTTATTTTGCACTTATTGTTGACACACTTATGTGAACACTACCTAGAAGCCCGATGGCCGAGTTTGTGATGAAGGATCTGGTGAAAAAAGCGGGACTGGAGGACCAATTCCAAATCGCCTCCGCCGCTACCAGCACCGAGGAGATCGGCTGTCCGGTTTGTCTCCCAGCCCGCCAGAAGTTGGCGGAGCACGGCATCTCCTGCGCCGGAAAAACCGCCCGGCAACTCACAAGGGCCGACTACGCCGGATACGATCTCCTGATCGGCATGGACTGGGCCAACATCCGCAATATAACCCGCATCTGCGGCGGCGACCCGGAAGGGAAAATCAAGCTGCTGATGGAGTTTACCGACCACCCCGGCGATGTAGCAGATCCGTGGTACACGGGCGACTTCGACGCCACCTGGCGGGATGTGCTGGAAGGCTGCCAAAAGCTGTTGAAGTATATTTCAAATCTAAGTAAGGGATGAAATCAGAGGTAATGCCATATGATTCGTTCTAAGAAAACCGCAATCATAACTGTTCAGAACGTCCCCGTGACAATTCTTAACTTGGACCAGCAGGAATACATCAGTCTGACCGATATGGCAAAAGCCCGTACAGATTCCTCCAGAGCCGCAGACGTAATCAAAAACTGGCTGCGAACCCGTTCCACGTTGGAATTTTTGGGAACATGGGAGGTTC
>NZ_CAJMXG010000036.1:0-17880 GCF_905219725.1 Oscillibacter sp. CU971 | reverse complement strand
TGGAACCCAAGACGCTGGGGGGATTTGTGGGGAGGGCGGCAACCTGATCCTCAGGCAAACGCGTGCAGCCAACGCCGGTAAACTCCTTGGCGAAAAGGCCGTCCAGCTCCTTTTGGAAGCTCAGCACGGCGTCCCCGTCAGGCGTTCCGTCCGCCTTCCGCTTTGACAGCTCCCCGCAGNAGAAGAAGCCCGGCGCCTGGGTGACGCTGTAATAGCGGGTGGTGGTCTCGGTGCCGTCCTCTTCCGTCCTGATTTCGGACCACAGGTTGAACGTATACTTTCCCCGGTATTCCGCCTTCTCCAGCTCCCCGGCCACCAGCCGGAGCGCGGAGGACAGGGCCAGGTAGCGCTGCTGCTCCTCATAGTTGCTCCGAATCTTGCCCGCGTTGGAGGCCGCCGCCATCAGGACGGAGGCCGCCACCATCATGCAGGCCAGGAGGAACAGCAGCGCCAGGAGGATGGACGCCCCGCGCTGGCTGTGCAGTTTTCGGTTCAGCGTTTTCACGGGGCGTCTCTCCTTTTGCTTAATGTGCGTTCTTCGCGGTGCGCCGCCGCCGGACCGCGGATTTCTCCTCGGTCNCGGCAGGGGGCGGGGCGTCGATGCTTTGGAGGGGGGCCGCTTGGGCATCCGCCGCCTGGGCATCCGCCGGTCTGCGCACCGTCAGGGTCAGGGTGTGGGACTGCGAGCCCTCGATCAGCTGGCTGCCGCTGCTGGTCAGCGTCAGGGGAAGGGAGACCTTCGTCTCCTCCGGGAGCTGCGCAAGCTCCGCCGCGCCGTAGGTCAGCGTGAAGGAGATGCTGCCCGCCTCATCCCTCCAGGCCGCCGTGGGCTGGTTGAACATGGGAGCCACCGTTGGGCTTCCGGCTGCGGCAAAGTGCCGGGTTCCCTCCGCGTCAACCGGATAGCTGTCGGGGAAGGTGACGGTGCAGACGATCTGCGGGGTTCCGTCGGGGCTTTGGGTTTCCTCGAAGCGGATGAAGTCCTCCCGGTCCTTCCAGGGCTGGATGATCTCGATGCGGACGTCTCCGCCGTTGCCGCCGCCGTAATCCTGAACCGTGGCTTTGCTGGGATCGCCGGGGCTGTCAGGGTCCGGGGTGGTGACGGTATAGGCGAAATCGGTGTTGGCGCCCAGGGTCAGCGGGGCTTCCAGCTCCGGCGCGTCCCCGGGAATCGCGGTGGTAAACTGTACGGTGGGAAGCCCGCCGTCCTCCGTGGCCTCCTGAATCAGAGTCTTGCCCGTGAGGTAGCCGCTGCTTCCGCAGTTGGGGTCGCCCTTGAGGGTCAGCCTGCCGTTTTGCAGCCGCTCGTCCAGGGGATGGCCCGCCTTGTCGGTGGCCCTGACGGCGATGGACACCGTGTCGTTGGGGAACATAAACAGCCGGGAGGGCCGCAGCTCCGCGGCGGCGGTGACATGGACGGTGACGTCCAGGCGGTAGGGAACGCTATCCGTATCCGTATAGATGAGATGCAGGATATCCGTGCCCTCCTTTTTGGGGGTCAGCTCAAGGAAGTAGTAGGATTTGCCCTGTTCTTCCGGGGGGATATTGGGGATTTTGTCAAGGGGCAGAGGGCCGGAGATCTCATAGCCGGCAATCAGCCCGGCGCCGGAATCTCTCCCTCCCTCGCTCATGCTGTTCCAGATACTGTCCGTCCACTTGCCGCCGGGAACCACGCCTTCCGTCAGCACCAGGTATTCCTGATGCGGGGCGGTTCCGTTGACGAAGAGGTCGACTTCGATGGGGCTTCCGCCCAAAAGGGCGTACTTGCCGTTTTCGTCAAACAGGGTCTGCCGCCGGAAGCCCTTCAAGGGCCAGTCGCCGTAGTGGACATTGTATTTCCCGCCGTCCTTGCGCAGGATGGTGGGGAAGGGATAGTCCCGGTCCCGCAGCTGCGGGGAAGTGGCGGGGGGATAGCTGTACTTGCCGGGAACGCGGATGCCGTCCTCCGTCACGGTGGTGACGGGGCTGAAACCGGGCAGCAGGCCGTAGATATCCAGGTCGGGGTTCTTTCCGGGGATTCCCGCCTGCATACCCGCCAGCTGCTCGTAGGTCAGGGGGGTAACCTCGGAATTGGAAGACTCCGTTCCTAGATCCGTTTTAGGTTCCCAGGACTTCCGGCCATTTTCAGGTTTGGCCGCCTGCGCGTCCTGAATGGCGGTCAGGTACGTTTCCGCGCTGCCGCCGTAGCCTGCCAGGACCTCGCTGGTCAGGAAGTAGCAGTTTTCGTACGTAGTTTTGCCATGGTTGAGGGTGCCGTCACTGGTTCCGGCAGGGTTGATTTCTCCTGTGCCGCCGACAGCATAGAGCGCCCGGATACTGGGATGGGCTTCCAGAGAGGGCAGCTGGACATAGCTGTAGCAGTTGGTCAGGTTGTTGTCGGTCCCGCCTTCGGAATCCTGCGTAAAGCCAATCGTCAGATTTTGGTTGTTACCAATCTGGAGGGGCTTCATGTAGCTGCCTCCGACAATGCCGCCGATGTAGATGCCTTTTTGGCCCATGTCGATGTCACTTTTTTCCTCCAGGGAGATGAAGCCGCCGGCATAACAATTTTCGATGCTGCCCTGGCAGGAGCCAACCAGTCCGCCGGTGCGGATGTTGTCGTTGGCTACGGTGCCGTTTTTCAAGACGATCTTTGTATTCGAGGTACAGCCGGACAGGGACATGTTGGAGAGCCCCAGCAGGCCGCCGACGCCGACGCCGCCCCAGGTTTGATCAGCCTTCGCAGTGTAGGTTTTTACCTCAATTTGATAGCCGGAAACGGCGCAGTTCTCCATGGCGGTCTGCCCGGGTTTTCCGTCTTTATCATGGGAGGCCGCCACGCCAGCCAAAGCTCCAATGGCATACCACTGGCTGGTGGTGCGTTCGTCATAGGTGCTTCTCACAAAGCTCTCGCCGGTGGAGGAGTAGAGGACCATGTTTTTCAGCGTCCCGTTGTAGACCACGCCGAAAAGACCCGCGCAGGAGGCCGTGCTTCCCTGGATGCTGACGTTTTCAATGACATAGCTGTTTCCGTCGTAGACGCCTCCAAACCACCCGTCCAGATACCCTCGGTTTTCATTGGTGTTGGTGGTGTCGTAATATTCGGCAATGGGGGAATAGGTCTTATACGTTCCATCCGCCGTTCGTTCGCCCTTGATGTCGTAGCTCTGGGTCNAATAGTAGTTTCCGGTAGTGNAGCCGGAGGACAGGTAGGGGAAGCTGGCAATGCCCTGCGCGCCCTTTGCGCTCTTTTCCAGCACGGTATTGGTATTCCGGTTCACGCTGTTCCAGTCGATAAGCTGGAGCTGGGCAATGGATCGGACGCCGTAAGGATAAGTCCCGCTGCTGCCGGGAGTGTTCCCGGAGAGGGTCCACGCGCCGGTCCAGTTTTTGGAGCTGGTGAAGACCGGAACATCCTTGGACGCCGCGCTCCAGTTTTTACCGTCCTGTGGAAGCTCCACCGCCAGCGCCTCGGCAAACAGGGGATTCAGCGCAAAGGTGACTTCGATATTCTGGTTGCCGCCCTGGGACAGCGTCAGGGTGCCGTTGGGCACAGCGGGGCCGCTGTTGGGATACAAACCGCCCAGGCCGCCGTCCAGGCCGTAGCTGTGGAAGGAGTGGAACTGGAACCGTTCGCCTACTCGATAGTACATTTGCTCGGCCAGCGCCTCGTCCACCTGCTTGTTGAGGTAGGCGGTGCTGGATGGGGCCGCGGTTTTCTTCTCGGCTTCCAGCGTCGAAAACTTCTGCTGGTCAAAGTCCCCGCCGGCCTCGCCCCCCTCGGAATACAGAAGGGGATAGGGGGTATCCTTCCCCAGGGCGATGGCATGGCCCGGCTTGTTGTAGACGCCGTAGCCGAAGCGGGTCACCTCGCCGCCCTGGTCGTGGGCGGTGGAGAGGGTGGAGAGCTTGGAGATGGTTTTGGGAGACGCCGCGCTGTCGCCCGGGTCCACCGCCAGCAGGCTGAGCTGATAGAAGGGCTCCTTTCCGGGGATTTTAAGTTCCTCCCAGTAGTACACGCCCATGCTGCCCAGCTTCAAGGGCTTGGGCCAGTCGCCGTAGTGGATGTTGTCCTTTCCGCTGGTGACAATCGTGGGATAGGGAAAGACAAGCTGGGGGTCCGCGCCGCCCAGGGGCTTCATGCCGGGCACAGGGGAGTCCTCCGCCGTCAGCTCCACATAGGTGAGCGGCGCGGCGGTGCCGCCCTGGCCTTCCTCGTACTGGGCGAGGAATTCTTCGCCCCGGTAGGAGAAATTCCCGTTGTTCAGGTAGAAGGTTCCTCTTTGCTGTCCGCTGCCGGAGGGGCCGGAGAAGCCCCAGGCTTCGGCGTTTACGCCGTCGGTTTTCAGGTCCATGGCGGAATAGGAGTTGACGGCGCTGCCGGCGTTCCGGCCCGCGAANCCCGCCAGGCAGACGGGGGCGTTTTCCTGGGGCGCCGAGGCGGCCAGCCGCCCCACGGCGTAGGACGTAGTGATTTGGCCGGTGTTGCTGCCCGCCAGGCCGCCTACGAACGCCTGCCCGTAGTTGGCGGCGTCCACATGCAGATAGGCGGATTCNGCGGCGGAATTTTGGATGAGGCCCCGGTTCTCCCCGCACAGGCCGCCGATGTAGATGGTGGCGGAGTAGACGCGGGTGGTGAGGTTCACGCCGTCCACGGCGCAGTTGAAAATTTTGCCGGTGAGGCCGTTTTGCCCCGCCAGGGCCCCCAGATAGGTGGTCAGCTGGTTGCTGGGGAAAACGATATCCCGGGGCGCGGGCAGGGTTTCCGGGGGCTCCTCCTTCCGGCCGTTGGGGCTTAAGCTGTAGACAATGTTTTGCAGCGTGCCGCTGGAGCTGCCGAACAGGCCCGCGCAGACGCGATTCTTGTCCTTCTCGGGAATCCGGAAGGCCACCCGCCGGATGGGCAGATAGTTGCCGTTATAGGAGCCCAGGAAGGGTTTGGCCTGGGTGCCGATGGGGCTTTGGAGCTGGAATTTTCTTGCCTCGGCTTCGTGGGTCAAAAGCTCCGGGTAGCCCTGATAAACGCCCACATGGCCGTCCAGGGAAAGCCCCTGCTGGAAAGCGAGGCGGGGGTTATTGTAATAGTCCTCGTATTGACTCAGGTGGAAGAAGTGCCGGGGCGTGCGGACGCTGACGCTGACCGGGCGGTTCCCGGGGGCCAGTGTTTCGGTGATGTATTGGCGGACGCCCTCGGCGGCGTTGTCGGGAGTATAGGGCGCTTTGCCTTCGCCCTCCCAACCGCCTTCCCAATCGATGAAGGGCTTGCCCTCGGTCTCCGGGACATAGGGCTTCACCGTCTCGGCAAAATGGGGGTTGTAGAAATACTCGCCGGAGGCGTTTTCCGAGCTTTCGTCATGAAGCTTGAGGCTGGTTTCAAAGCGGAGGTACTGGTAGAAGTCCTTGCTGGTGACAGCCGAGAACTCCTCCCCGCCGGAATCTGTTTTGACGCGTTCTCCGATCACCAGCGCGTCGGGCAGGGGGGCCAGCCAATACTCGTCCTNGACCGTTGTGCCGCCCTCGCTCCGCTCCCACATCGCTTCCAGGAGCGTACTGTCCGCGGTGCTGTAAGAAACCGGACCCAAAGTTACCTTCTCGCCGTTTTTCCCAAGGCAGGTGTATGTAACCGTAAAGCTGCCGCTCTCTGGAAGGTCCTTTTTCATCAGGGCCACGGCATACCCGTCGGTTTGGACGGTGATGTCATTGTCCTCCTCCAGCTGGCCGATCAGCTCTCTGGCGTTGCCGCCGGAGAAGCCGGTGTTTCCCTCGCTGTCCCGCTCATAATAGACCAGGCTGGGCTCTTTAAAGTAGGCCCGCCAGTCCCCGTAGTGGGGGAGGCCCTTTAAGCCGGGGAAGCTGTAGGGCGGGTTCAGCATCTGCTTTTCCTGGAGGTTGTAGGGGTTGGTATCGGCGGGGATTTTCTTGAAGGCGAACGCGCCGCCCATCGCCTTGTCAAACAGGCCCTCGGTGGACATGTCGTCATAGGATACCGCCCCGTTGGCCGTTGGCTGCGCGCCGGTGGAAGCGGCGGTGGGATCCAAATAGTAACAGTGGTTTGCCAGATCGGGACTGTTGTCCGGGACCCCGGGATTCACGGTCACCTTGCTGGTCTGGTTCAGATAGCTTACGGCGGTGTAAACGTTGGCGCCGCTTACGGTTCCGGAGACATTGAACAGCCCGGCGGCCTTGGATCCGAATCCCATATCGGCGCAGTCAATAAACCCGGCGGCATAGACGTTTGTCAAGGCGGAGCCCTTGCTGGTTCCGCCGTCCTTGCACTTGCCGACGAGCCCGGCGGCATAGGTTTCTCCCTTGAGGTAGCAGTCCGCGTAAGAGGTATCGACGTTTACCGTATGCTGGGCATTGCCCACCAGGCCCCCGGCGATGGTCCCGCTGACCAGGGAAGCCGCCAGGCTCTTCGAGATGGCAGTGGTCCCGCTTTTGCCGGACAGCTCGCCCGCCAGGCCTCCCGCATTTGTGCCGTGGAGGATTTCGCCGTATTGATAGGGATTGCTCTTCTGGTCGCTGCCCAGCAGGCTGCGGAGGTTGTCCTGCCCCTCCTCCGGCTCCCAGTAGACCCGGCAGTCCGAAAAGAGGTTCTCGTTCTGTTTGCCGGAGGCTCCGGCGACGCTTCCGGCGATGCCGCCGGCGGGCCCGTTGGGGCAGACGGCCTTGACGTTGACCGCGCGGATGTCCCGGAAGGTGCTGCCGCTTCCGGCGGAGCCCACCAGGGCCCCGGCGGCGGCGGTATCCTGAGAGCCGGTTACCCCGGCGTCCATGAGGCGGACGCCGGTAAAGGTCATTCCGACCGCGGTTTTGGCAAAGAGCCCCGCGCCGGTTACCTTGGCGCTGTCCTTTGTCACCCGTAGGTCCGTGATTTCATTCCGGCGGTTTGCGCTGTCCTGAAGGGTCCACCCGGCGTCAAAGGACGTAAGCTCCGGGTTTTCAATGGACGCGAATTTGTATAGGCCGTAGGGGTCCAGGGGATCCTTGATGGTGGTGCCCCGGCAGTCAATGTCGTTTATCTGCACGGCGGAGGTNTTGCCCCCGGCGCGGGAGGTGGCGGCGTCCAGGTTCTGGAGGTGGCGCAGATTCTCCAGCTGGGCGGCGCTGCCGCCGCTGCGCTGGGCAAAAAGGCTGTTGCCCGTGTCGGAGCCGGAGGCGGAGGTGGGCCGGCAGCCGGGAGCCGACAGCTCTATTTCGGCGGTGACGGTGAAGTCCCCGCCGAAGGTCATTCCGCTGTTTGAAAAAAGCTGGTAGAAGTGACGGCCCGAAACGCCGTCGGCCCGGTCCAGGGCGTCCAGCACCCAGGTATGGGTGACGGCGGCGNCGGAGACGGAACTNGAATGACGTTCAGGAAAGAAAAGCGTCGGGTAATTCATCAGCGGGATGGCGGCGCCCTCGTATTCCAACTGTACGGTCTGCTTTGCNGTGTGCATCNAGTTGTTTCCCACGATGGACAGGGCGGCATCCGGCAAGGAGAAGGTGACATGGACCTTCAGCAGGTNCCCGTTTTCAACCTCCACCAGGACCTCCGGCGCGGGCAGGGGGGTGTAGGGAGTTCTGGCCTCCTGCTCGCCGCCGTAGTAGCCCAGCATGGGGCNGCTGTCGGGGCGCATCCGCTTATCCCGGTTCCCGGCGATGCTGAGGGCGTAATGAATATCTTGAATGTCAGGCCCCTCCGTATAGAACACGTCGGTGACGGCCCCGCTGGCGGTGTCATAGACAATGTAGAACTGCCCGTTCAAAAGCGCGGGATCGATGGCCCCGCCGGTCAGAAGCCCCAGGGAGGCGGCGGTGCCTTTTGCAACATAGACGGAAGCCTGCTGCTCCCCGCCCTCGGCCAGGGTCTGCGCGCCGCCGCTTGTCAGCGCCTTTTCCAGCTGGCCGCTGCCGCCCAGCAGCACGGCCCGGTTCTCCGCGGCCATGTAGATATCCCGGGCGGCGTTGTCCAGCTCGGTGATTTTGAGATAGTCCCGGTAGTAGGCCGCCGCCACGGCGGAGAGGCTCAGCAGGATCACCAGGATCGTCACCACGGCCAAAGTCTCCACCAGGGAGAAGCCGCGGCTTCCTTTGTTTTCAAAGCGTTGGACCATGTTTGCACCTCAATCCGTGTGTCTGACGGCAAAACTTTAGTATATATCCGAATCGGATATGAAAAGCATTTTAACATATCCGAATCGGATATACAATAACTTTACTGGAAAAAGTAAGCAGAAAAAGCAAGCGGGATTGCTTGGACGCTGTTTTGAGAGGGGGGCGCTTATGGAGCTGGATTATCAGGCTATCGGCGTGCGCATCCGCCGTTTGCGCAAAGAGCGGGGGCTGACCCAGCAGACACTGGCGGAAATGTCCGGCCAGGAGCCGTCCAATATCTCCCATATCGAGCGGGGGGCCACAAAGCTCAGCCTTCCCACCCTGGTCAGCGTGGCCAACGCCCTGGAGGTGACGGTGGATCAGATTCTATGCGACAGCCTGCCCGCCTCCCGGTCCGTCTTCGAGACGGAGGCGGCCCATATTTTATCGGACTGCTCCCACCTGGAGCTGAAGATTATCACGGAGACCATCCGCACGCTGAAGGAGAATCTGCGGCGGCTGAAGCTCAGCGAGTGACCCTCAGTCGGACTGCGCCCGGGGCCAGCAGCAGACCCCCACGTCCAGGGAGATGTGCTCCCGAAGGTGAAAGTTGGCGTACCGGCAGAACCAGCAGCCGCTGCCGCAGGCCAGGCCCACCGTCCGCACGGTAAAGGCGGGGCAGCGCTGTGCCGGCCAGACGTTATAGCCGGTCATGGGCTTGCGGAGGGCGCGGGACTTTGCCGGTTCTCTCAGAAGATGGGGCTTTGGGTCCATCTGTGGCCTGCCTTTCTTCAGCGGTTGGAAGGGAAGCGTGTTTTCCGGATTGTGGGTGGAGCCGCGGGGCGTTTCCCGGCGGCCTGTTTTCCTAGCCTCTCCAAAACAGCTTGACAAATTCCGGAAGGGCGTGCTATGTTCATTGTAGCAGGAAACCCTTCGAATTTGATACTTTGCGTAAATTTGGTTTGATTTTGCGCGGAATTTGCACAGGGGGAGGCGGAGGCTTATATGATTAAACTGGCGCTGTGCGACGACGAGGCGGAGCAGCGGGAAGCNGTTGGAAAGCTTTTGCGGGAATACGCGGCCGCCAGGCCCTCCCTGGCGGTAAAGATGTCGGTATTCTNCTCGGGNCGCGATTTGCTGGCGGCGGCGGAGGAGTGCGGCGGCTTTGACCTTTACGTGCTGGACATCGTGATGCCGGAGCTCAGCGGCATCGAGCTGGGCGTACGGCTGCGGGAGCTGCACAGCGGCGGGGCGATCATCTATCTGANCATCTCGCCCGAGTACGCCGTGGATTCTTACGCGGCCCGGGCGTTCTACTACCTCATGAAGCCGGCCCAGCCGGACAAGCTCTTCCAGGTGCTGGACCAGGCTGTGGCGGCGCTGGAAAAGCAGCGGGCCGCCTGTGTGACGGTCCGCACGAAGGATGGGCTGGAGCGGCTGCGGCTGGATGAAATTGTCTACGCCGAGCTGGTGGGCCGTGCGGTGCGCTACCACCTGGCGGACGGGACCGGCCTGAACAGCGTGACGGTGCGCGGCCCCTTTCAGGAGGAGACGGCGCCTCTGCTGGCGGACCCGAGATTCTTCCTCAGCGGGGCCAGCTTTGCGGTGAACCTGTTTTACGTCACCGCGGTGGAGAGGGGGTACCTCCGCATGGATGGCGGAGCCCGGGTCCCCCTGGCCCGGGGGCTGGCCGCCCTGGCAAAGCGCCGGTGGAGCGATTACTGGCTGAATGCCTCGGGAGGTGAAGGGCTGTGACGGCTTTGCGGGATATTTCCCAGCTCTGGGCGATGGCGCATGTCCTGGTTGTGTTTCTTTTGCTGTTTGAGCCGCGCCGCCCCTGGCGGCCTACGATTGCGATCTGTGTATCCGGTGCGGTCGTGATGAGCGTGGTGACCTTTGCGGCGGCGGCTGTCCTGGGGGTGCCTCCCTTTGCGCTCATCTTTTTCACCTGTTCACTGCCCAGCATGGCCCTGTTTTTCTGGATTTCCAAGTACCGGAATGGGAGGTTCTTCTTCCTCTTTTGCCTGTCGGATACCATGTGCATTTGGCTGATCCAGGTGAGGAGCTTGCTGGACCGGCTGGTGGGAGGCGAGTATGCGGTGATGTTTGCTGGCCGCCTGATCCTCTTCCCCCTGACGGAGTGGTTTATCTGGAAACAGCTGCGCCGCCCCTATCAGGAGCTTCAGCGGAAGCTGGAACGGGGCTGGTGGCTGTTTTCCCTCATTGGACTGCTTTACTATCTGATGCTCGTCATGGTGTCCATTCCCGTGGATGATCCGATGCCCGGCTGGAGGGGCCTTCTGCTTTTGCTGCTGGTGCTGGCGCTGNTGCCCCTGACCTACATTTCCATTCTCCACTCCCTCTGGCGGCAGATGCGGATGTATGAAAACACCCGTCTGATGGAGGTTCAGCGGAAGGATTACGACGCCCTGTGCCAGAAGATGGAGGTGGGGCGCATTTACCGCCACGACATGCGCCACCATCTGGCCGCCGTGGAGGGCCTGCTCCAGCAGGGGGACAATGGGGGAGCGCTGAACTATGTCCGTTCCCTCAGCGGCGGACTGGAGGAGCTGGCGGAGCCGGTCCGCTGCGCCAACTCCGCCGTCAACGCGGTGCTGACGGCCTATATCGTCCAGGCCGGCAACGAAGGCTGCACCGTAGAGACGAAGCTCCGGGTTCCGGAAACGCTCCCCTTTGAGGAGACGGATATCTGCGTCATCCTGGCCAACGCCCTGGAAAACGCCGTCCACGCCTGTCAGGAGCTGCCGGAGGACCGGCGGCGGATCGGCGTGGAGCTGGAGCTGACGGAAAATCAGCGGCTGCTGATCTCGGTGGAGAACCCCTGGCCTTATCCGGTGGCCTTTGGACCGGACGGACTGCCGGAGAGCCCGAAGCGGGAGGGCCACGGCCTGGGCCTCCAGAGCGTGAAGCGGGTGACGGAGAAGTACGGCGGTCTTTTCCGGTGTCAGTGGGAGGAAGGGCGCTTTTTGTTCCGAACGGTGCTGATGCCGCCTGCCGGACCGGCGGCTCCCAAGGAAACCCGCGGCCCAAGCTGGGCGGCTCCGGTGGTTTGGGCCGCGCTGGCGTTCCTGCTTGCGATGAACCTTCTTCCGGCATTGGCGGACACCTTGGAGGAGCTTCCGCTGGTAGGGAGACTCTTTCTGGCCCTGGACTGGCGGACCTATGCCCTGATATTCGGGGGAAATTGACCGGCCCGGTCTGACTGCGGTGTTTTTGACCAAAATCCCCGGCTTTTTTGGGTGCTTTTGCAATGGACTTTTTGCCGGAACGGGTGTAAAATCAGCTTGATTCAAACATACAAAGAANGGAGCAACCACAATTATGCTGAGTGAAAAGGTCGCCGCCCTGCTGAACGAGCAGGTCAACAAGGAGTTCTACTCCGCCTACCTGTACCTGGACTTCTCCAATTACTTCGAGGCCCGGGGCTTGGACGGCTTCGCCAACTGGTACAAGATTCAGGCCCAGGAGGAGCGGGATCACGCCATGCTGTTCTACCAGTACCTCCACAACAACAACGCCAAAGTCACCCTGGGGGCCATTGCCCAGCCGGACAAGGTGCTGGACAGCGACATGACTGTGCTGAAGGCGGGGCTGGAGCATGAGATCTATGTCACCGGCCTCATCAACACNATCTACGCCGCCGCCTATGAGGAGAAGGACTTCCGTACCATGCAGTTCCTGGACTGGTTTGTCAAGGAGCAGGGCGAGGAGGAGGACAACGCCAACGACCTGATCTCCAAGATGGAGCTTTTCGGCTCCGATCCCAAGAGCCTGTACATGCTCAACAGCGAGCTGGCGGGCCGCGTTTACAACGCGCCGTCCCTGGTGCTGTAAGCCCTGGTTAAAACAAAGAAAGCGAGGCCCGGAGGAATTTCCTCCGGGCCTCGTTTTCATAAAATCAATCGANTCACTTGTCCAGCTTGGCATTGCACTTCGCCAGGAATTTCTCGTTTCCAATGATGGCCCGGGTGTGGGCCCCCTTGCCGATGGGCCCCTTTTCGTCCCAGGCGGAAACCTGAAAGTCCACCATCCGGCCGTTTTCCGACACGGCGGTGATCTCCGCCTCGGCATAGACCTTCATGCCTACCGGAGTAGGGGCGTCGTGGCTGATGTCCAAATGGGTGCCCACGCTGCCCTGGCCCTCCTCCAGGAAGGTCTGGAGAGCCGTCATGGCGGCGTTTTCCATCATGGCGGCCATGAAGGGCGTGCCGAATACCGGCAGGGCCCCGGAGCCGATGGCCCCGGCGGTGAGCTCCCGGGTGACGGTCTGCTCCAGGCGGCATTTTGTTCCGATCAAAATCATGGGNGAGTCCTCCTTAAATACCCAATTCCGTCCAAAGGTCGTTGTAGAGCTTCCGGGTTTCCAGGGGGAGGACCAGATAGGCCTCGCAGCGGTCCAGCACTTCCTGCGGCGCGGCGATGATGTCATAGGCCTCCTGGCCCAGCTCCTCCTCGTAGAGCTCCTCGTAGTAGGCGGGATACTGCTCCAGCGCCTCCTGGTTGGGAGAGGCGTACCAGAGGTAGTCCATGTTGGCGAGGTTCGCCTCGGTGGAGGCGATGAAGTTGATCCACGCCATGGCCTCCTCATAGTTGGGGGCGTTTTTCAGCACGCACATGGCGTCCATAAACCAGTTGNAGNCCTCCTCGGNAACCACGAAGGCCAGATCCTCGTTGTTTTCCAGCATGGTGAGGTAGTCCCCGGCGTAGTACACGCCGATGGCGGCGTTGCCGCCCTCCAGCTTTTGGAAGATCTCGTCCATGACGAAGGACTGGTATACCCCCCGNTTCTTGGCGTCCTTGAGGGGCTGGAACGCCTCCCGGAGCTCCGACTCGTCGGTGGTGTTCAGGGAATNGCCCAGGTAGCTCAGGGCCGTGGCCATGGCGTCCCGGGAATTGCGGAACATCAGCACGTTTCCGGCATAGCGGTCGTCGAATAGGGCGGACCAGCTGGTGATGGGCTCCTCCACCATGGAAGTGTTGTAGATGATGCCCACGGTGCCCCAGGCGTAGGGGACGGTGTAGCGCTCCTGGGGGTCATAGGTCAGGTCCTTGAAGCGGTCTGAAATCAAGCCGTAGTTGGGAATCCGGCTATAGTCCAGCTCCGCCAGCATGTCCTCCTCAATGAGCTGGGAGATCATGTAGTCGGAGGGGACGATGACGTCATAGTCCCCCGCTCCGCTTTTCAGAAGGGAGTATAGGGCCTCGTTGCTTTCGGCGGTCTGGTAGTTGACGGCGATGCCGGTTTCCTCTTCAAACTGGGTGATGAGGTCCTCATCAATATACTCGCCCCAGCTGCACACGTTCACNACCGGCTGGGCGTTGGTGGCTCCGGTGAGGAGGACCACCGCGATGAGGAAGGAGGCGGTCAGAACCACCGCCGCCCCCCGGCGGAAGACCCGCCCCTTGNGAGTGTCCAGCATTTGGGTCAGCTTCCGGGAGACGGGGCGGCGCTCCTCGCCGCTTCGTTCCGCCCGGGCCTCCCGGAGGTTTACAATCACCAGCAGGGCCAGCACCGTCACAAAGAGCAGGGTGGACACGGCGTTGATCTCCGNCGTCACCCGTTTTTTCGTCATGCCGTAGATGNTCATGGCCAGGGTGGAGCTGGAGGACCCGGCGGTGAAGTAGCTGATGATGAAATCGTCCACGCTCATGGTGAAGGCCGTCAGGGCCCCGGAGGCGATGCCGGGCTTGATCTCCGGCAGGATCNCCTTCCAGAACGCCTGCATCCAGGTGCAGCCCAGGTCCTGGGCGGCGTCCACCAGGTTCTTGTCCATCTGNNGGAGCTTGGGGCCCACGGAGAGGATCANATAGGGGATGTTGAAGGTGACGTGGGCAATGAGCAATGTGCCGAAGCCCAGGGTCAGCCGCTCCGGCAGGACCACCACGCGCTGGACGCCGTTGAACCAAACGGAGAAGTCGCCCCAGAAGGTGAAAAAGGCCACGAAAAACAGGCACATGGCCACGCCCGTCACAATGTCGGCGTTCATCATAGGGATGCTGTTGACCGTGTTCAGCGCCGTCCGGGTCCGCCGCCGGAGGCTGTAAAAGCCGATGGCGGCGAAGGTCCCCGCCACAGTGGCGATGGCGGTTGCCAGCAGGGAGACCAGGAGCGTGGTGTACACGCTGCGCATAATGAGCCGGTTCTGGAACAGGGATTTGTACCAGTCCAGGGAAAAGCCGGTCCAGACGATGTTGCTGTTGCCCTTATTAAAGGAAAAGACAATCAGCAGAAAAATGGGCGCGTAAAGGAACAGGAAGACCAGGGCCATCAGGGCCCGGCTGCCCAGGCGGTTTCGTCTTTTCATAGGATCACCGCCTGTTCCTCGCCCTCACCGAAGCGGTTCATGACCACCATGCAGACGACGACGATGACCATCATCACCAGGGAGATGGCGGCCCCCAGCTGGGGATTGTAGGCCCCACCCAGGAACTGCTGCTCGATCAGGTCCCCCAGCAGAAGATCCGTCCCGCCGCCCAGCATCTTGCTGATGGCGAAGGTGGAGACGGAGGGGACGAAGACCATGGTGATGCCGGAGAGGACCCCCGGCAGGGAAAGGGGCAGAATGACCCGGCGGAACACGTTCACGCCGTCCGCCCCCAGGTCCCGGGCGGCCTCTACCAGGGAGCCGTCCAGCTTGACGATAACGGAGTAGATGGGCAGAATCATGAAGGGCAGGTAGTTGTATACCATGCCCAGCACCACCGCCCCCTGGGTGTTCATCATGGGGAAGTACTCCAGGCTGGTGCCGAAGAGGCTGTTGTACAGGCTGAGGAGGCCGGTCTTTTGAAAGACCTGGTTCAAAAGCCCGTTGTTCTCCAGAATAGACATCCAGGAGTAGGTCCGAAGCAGGAAGTTGATCCACATGGGCAGCATGATAAGCACCATGGCCGCCCGCTGGAAGCGCTCGCCCTCCCGGCTCATCATATAGCTCACCGGGTAGCCGATAACCAGGCAGATCAGCGTGGCGATGAGGGCCAGCTTGAAGGACCGGCCAAAGACCACGGCGTAGGTGCCCATCTTGGAGAAGTTCTCCAGAGTGAAGCCGCCCAGGTCGTTGGAAAAGGCGTAGACCACCACCAGCACGATGGGGGCCACCACAANGAGGNCCATCCAGATAACATAGGGGATGGCGAACCGGGAGAGCTTAGGCTTCATCTCCGCCCTCCTCCGGTTCCACCGTGTCCANCTCGTCGTACTCGTCGGAGAAGGAGGAGTAGTCGCCGTACAGGCCGGAGTACCGGCTTTTTTTCATGACGTGGATGCCGTCGGGATCGATTTTGATGCCGATGCGGGCCCCCACGGGGGAGTGATCCGTGGTCTGAATCAGCCACTTGAAGCCCCGGAAGTCCACAATGATGTCATACTGCATCCCCTTAAAGGTGACGTTGGTGACGGTGCCCGTCAATTGCCCCTGCTCCACGGGGACGATGTCGATGTCCTCGGGCCGGATGACCACGTCCACCGGCTCGTTTTCGGAAAAGCCCCCGTCCAGGCAGGGGAACTGGCGGCCGTACATCTGGACCAGCTTGTCTTGGACCATGACGCCGTCGATGATGTTGGATTCCCCGATGAAGTCCGCCACAAAGGCGTTTTTCGGCTCGTTGTAAATATCCTCGGGGGTGCCGATCTGCTGGATGGTGCCCTTGTCCATGACCACGATGGTGTCGGACATGGTCAGGGCTTCCTCCTGATCGTGGGTGACATATATAAAGGTGATGCCCACCTGCTGCTGGATGCGTTTGAGCTCGATCTGCATGTCCTTGCGGAGCTTGAGATCGAGGGCCCCAAGGGGTTCGTCCAGAAGCAGCACCTTGGGCCGGTTTACCAGCGCCCGGGCGATGGCCACCCGCTGCTGCTGGCCGCCGGAAAGGGCGTCCGTCCGCCGGTTTTCAAAGCCCTTCAAACTCACGGCCTCCAGCATCTCCAGGACGCGCTGCCGGATTTCCTCCTCCGGGAGCTTCGTCTTCCGCTTGGGGTCCGAAGGGTCCGGCCTTCGCTGCATCCGAAGGCCGAAAGCGACGTTTTCAAAGACGTTCAGATGAGGGAAAAGCGCGTACTTCTGAAACACCGTGTTGATCTGCCGCTTGTAGGGCGGGACATCGTTAATCCTCACACCGTCGAAGAGGACGTCTCCCGACAGTGGTGCCGTGAAGCCGCCGATAATCCGCAGCGTGGTGCTCTTGCCGCACCCGCTGGGCCCTAGCAGTGTGAGGAATTCCTTGTCATTGATATAAAGGTTTAAGTGATCGAGAACCAGCTCGTCGTCGTACGCCATGCAGAGATCCCGCAGGCGAATCAACTCTTTGGACATGTATCCTCCCCCGTTTCTTTTCTTGAAAGAAAAGAAACAAAAGAACTTTCGCGCGCTACGGGGTCTGGTGGTTGATTTAGCCGAAGCGACGGCAACCAAGCGCGGTTTATTCCTTGTAACTCTTCTTTCCATCGCTTGAGATTTGAATTTCCGTCGAAATTCAGCGATACCTGCATGATAACGGAAGCGACCTGAAATGTCAAGGGAATTGTTGGACGGGGACTATTGATTTTTTTACAGTAGTTCTATTGACATTTTGAGAGGTGCGGAATATAATCACTTTGGTGACTACTGCGATTTTTACAGTATAGACGGAAAGGAGCGGTTTTTATGCGGCGGGATTATCTCTCCAGGCTTTCCCGGGCGGCGCGGTGGTATCTGCCTCCGGCGGAGGCGGCGGAGGTGCTGGAGGACTACCGGGAAATCGTGGCGGGCAGGTCGGAAGAGGAGCTGCGGCGGGACCTGGGGACGCCCCGGGCGGCAATGCGCCAGCTGGCCCAGCCGAAAGCCTACCGGCGGTGGCTGATGGTGTTCGGGGTGCTGGCAGCGTGCTTGGCGCTTCCCATGGCGATGGCACGCAACGAGATTTATTGGAGCCCAGTAATTAACACGGCTTACATGATCTTCCTTTCCCTGGGAGGCGCGCTGTCCCTCAACTGCTTCCGGCGGAACTGGAACCAGGGAAAGAGATTGCCCAGGGGTATTGTCCCGCTGCTGGCGCTTCTCCTGGCTGGAATGGCTGGAGTGTGGTTTCTGGCGGGGCTTGTGCTGACGGAATCCTGGGAGCTGCTGAATTGGCTTGCCTCAGCCGCCGACTTGGGGTGGACCATACATCTGCTGCTGCGCCTGATGATCCTTGCCATGGCGCTGATNGCCCTATGCNCGNTGGTAAAGTCCCGTCTTGACGATAGCCGTTGGTGTGCGGTCTATATTCTGGGCTTGAGCGGTGTTATTTTGGGACTGTCGTTCTATCTGCTTATGACCAGTATGAATTTTTACGGATTTGTTCCCGGCTGGTGGAGGCCCCATGTGATACAGTATATCGTCATTACCCTCCTGGGTCTCCTTGAAACGGGGGTAGCCCTATGCTGAAAAAGGACCTTCTGGAGCTCTGCCTTCTCTCCCTGATGGCCCAGGGGGACCAGTACGGCTACGAGCTCCTCCGCCGCCTCCACGCCGTCTTTCCGGACGTGCAGGAGAGCGCCATCTACGCCATCCTCCGGGGCCTTTGCCGGGAGGGGGCCACGGAGCGTTACCAGGGGGAGACCTCCGGCGGCCCGGCGAGGAAGTACTACCGCCTGACGGAGGCGGGCAAAGCCCGCCATGCCGCCCTGGTGGAGACTTGGCGGGAAACCCGGGACGCCCTGTCGGCGCTGGGAATTGAATAAGGGAGGAACCCCCGCCTTATGGGCGGGGGTTCCAGCCTGTCGAAAAGAGGCCTGTCTGTCTTCATTACCAGACAGGCCACAAAGTTAATGAGGGATAAAATGTAGGA
>NZ_CAJMXG010000035.1:0-18387 GCF_905219725.1 Oscillibacter sp. CU971 | reverse complement strand
TAAGAGACAGGGCCCCGGCGGCTCCCTCCCCCGCCGCCGCCAGGGCGAAGGCCAGGCCCACCGCCATGCCCTCCGGCACGTTATGTAGGGTGATGGCCGTCATGAGAAGGGTGTTCTGCCGCCAGGCGTCGTTGACCTCCTTCTCCCGCCGCAAACGGGGCAGCAGGCCGTCCAGCGCCGCCAGGAACACCACCCCCAGCAGCATCCCCGCCGCCGCCGGAAGCCAGCCGGGGACCTTCCCCTCCTCCGACGCCTGGTCGATGGCGGGCAGGAGCAGGCTCCACACGGAGGCCGCCGTCATTACCCCGGCGGCAAAGCCCAGCATCGCCTTTTGAAACCGGGGCTTCGGCTCCCCGGAGAGAAAAAATACCATGGCGGCGCCCAGGGTGGTCATCAGGAACGTGAAGCCCGTGCCCAGGGCGGCCCAGCCAAGAGACCGCAGCATACACATCAACGCCTTATTCTTGATTCGGGCGGTGCATGGGTCCCGGACCGCCCGTATGCCAGTATAAGCGGAGAGGTCAGAAGTGGTGCTTGCTTTCCTCCGAAGGACATGGTATACTATATGTAACTGGATACAAGGCGAAGGGCCTCATATAAGCCCGCTGTATGGCGCAGGCGTTTCTACGAAGCNGCCGAAGGCTTCTCTATGGGTGTCTGTACGGAGGGGGGAATCCCCCTGCCCGCGCAGGCGTCCTTTTTGTTTTTGTACCGGCAAATTAGAAAAGGGGTTGTNGGCATGTCGATTACCATTTTAAAGGGCACGGTGGTCTCCGCTCCGGCCCTGGGGAAGCTGGACGTCACGGAAAACGGCTGTCTGGTGGCGGAGGACGGCAACATCACCGGGGTCTTTCCCGCCCTGCCGGAGCAATACGCCGGGGCGGCGGTGGAGGATTACGGGGACGCCCTGATTTTGCAGTCCTTCGCGGACCTCCACCTCCACGCCCCCCAGTATCCCATGCTGGGCATGGGCATGGATCTGCCGCTTTTGGACTGGCTGAACACCTATACCTTCCCCACCGAGGCCCGTTTCGCCGACCCGGACTACGCCCGGGAGGTCTACCGCAAGCTTGCCCGGGAGCTGATTGAGAACGGCACCACGAGGGTTTGCATGTTCTCCTCCCTACACCGGGAGGCCACGCTGATTTTGATGGAGGNGCTGGAAAAGGCCGGGGTCACCGGATACGTGGGCAAGGTGAACATGGACCGCAACGGCATCCCCGCCCTCCAGGAGGAGACGGAGGAGTCCCGGCGGGAGACCCTCCGCTGGCTGGAGGAGTGCCGGGACTTCCGGCACGTCAAGCCCATCCTCACCCCCCGGTTCACCCCCTCCTGCACCAACGAACTGATGGACTTTTTGGGGAAGCTGGCGGCGGAGCGGGGCCTCCCGGTCCAATCCCACCTGTCGGAGAACACCGGGGAAATCCAATGGGTAAAAGAACTGCATCCTGATTGCGGACAGTATTGGGAGACCTACGCGAAATACGGCCTCTGGAACGACCGGACCCTGATGGCCCACTGCGTCTGGTCCGACGCGCGGGAGCGGGCGGCGATGCGCACCGCCGGGGTGACGGTGGTCCACTGCGCGGACTCCAACCAGAATATCTGCTCCGGCACGGCCCCGGTGCGGGTGATGCTGAAGGAGGGGCTGAAGGTGGCCCTTGGCAGCGACATCGCCGGAGGGGACCACCTGAGCATGTTCGACGTGGTGGCGGCCTCCATCCGGGCCTCCAAGGCCCGGCGGATTCTGGACGGCTGGGACACGGACTTCCTCACCGTGGCGGAGGGCTGGTACTTGGGGACCTCCGCCGGGGCGGCGTTCTTTGGGGAACAGCCGGGCTTCGCCCCGGGGAACCGCCTCCATGCCATTGTGCTGGCGGACGGGGACCTTCCCCAGCCCCACCCCCTGACGGCCCAGGAGCGGCTGGAGCGCTGTGTCTACCGGCGGCAGAAGGACGCCGTCCGGGCGGTCTGGAGCGAGGGGAGNAAGGTTTTCTCCACCAACTGAATAAAGAAACGGGACTGCTTTTGCAGTCCCGTTTCCTATTCAAGCACCCAGCCCTCCGGGTCCGTATTGGAGGTATCCCCGTCCAGGTTGGTCAGCTCCTTCCAGCCCTCGTCCAGGCCGAAGGCCCCGCCGGACCGGACCGCCGTGCGGCCATACACGTCCTCCATGACCGCCGCCACCTGGAACACGTCCCCGGCCTCCGCCGGGACCTCCTGGGGTGCAAAATGGAAATTAAGCCACTGGTAGCCTCTGGTGCCGCCCCCGTCGTTCTGCCGGAGCTTGTCCAGGGCCTTCCACTGCTCCCCGGTGAGGACGGCGGTCTCCTCCTCCACCACCCCCGGCGTCACGCTGAACACCGCCCAGTCCACCAGCTTCATATTCCGAAATAGGCCCACCCGCAGGCTTTCCAGCTCCGCCACGGGCGGGGTATTTTCGGGAAGTCCCGGCTGAATCCCCATCGGGTTCCAGTCCAGGCGCCCGTACTCTTCCCTGGTCCCTCTGGACTCCACCAGGGCAAAGGTCCCGTTTTCCACCGGCTTAAAGCCCAGGGCATAATCCGCCCGCACCGCCGGGAACGTCTGGCCGTAGAGGCCCTTATAGCGCTTCAGCACCTGGGTCTGGCGGGTGGTCTCGTCGGAGTAGAGGAAGTCCACGCAGATGGTCATCGCCTCCTCCAGTTCGCAGTACAAATCGGCCTCGAACCGATGTCCATCCCCCTGGGAGACAATGACCCGGCAGTCGCCGCCCTCGGCGTAGAACGCCGCCCTCATGCCCTCCACGTAGGTCCTGGGCACGGCGTAGGCCGTGAACTTCGCCCGGTTCCCGGCCACGTTCACGTTCCGCAGGGAGACGCCGTAATCGGCGGTGACGGCGTTCTGCTCTTGCAGAAGCTCCTCCACCCGGCTGGAGACGCCGCCGATCTGGCCGTTCACCCCGGCCTCCACCTGGATGATGGCGGCTTGCAGATAGGAGTAATTCCGGGTTAGGTCCTCCAGCCGCCGGTAAAAGCCCCAGAGCACCACGCACAGGCACACCGCCGCCGTGACGGCGGACATTTTCACCACCGCCCTCCGGTGCTNGGACAGCCGGGGCTTCGGCGCGTACCGGGCGGCGATCTCCTCCACCAGGGCAAGCTGCTCCGCCGTCAGTTCCCCGCCGGATGGGGCGGCTTCCTCCTCCACCCCCAGAAGCCAGCCCACGGACACGCCGAACAGGCGGCTCAAGGCCACCAGCTTCTCCACCTCCGGCAATGCGCCGTCGGATTCCCACTTGTAAATGGACTGCCGGGACACGCCCAGCTTCTCCCCCAGGGCCTCCTGGGAGAGGCCGAGCTCCTTTCGCTTCTGGGCCACGCGACGTCCGGTCGTCATGGGGCATCCCTCCTTTGTTGGCTCCAATGATAGCAGGGTGAGGCGGGTTTGTTCCACCAACCAAGGACATTCTTTCTGCTAACCGCAGGTTTACATTCCCGGAAAACGGCCCGGCCCAGGGTGGACCGGGCCGTTTGTCATTCCTCCTCCGCCTGGACGGCGCCCCCGCCCAGGCCGAAGTCCTCCTCCGCGCTGCCGGTGTCCCGGCGGAGCATGTGCTCCATCACCCGGATGTCCGAGTCCACGTCCATGGCGTCCGCCTGGTAGAGCTCGTCCAATTGATGCTCAAAGCCCTTGACAATGGAGTCCATGGTAGTCTCAATCCGCTGCTTGGCCTGGCGGAGGTTGTCCCCCTCCACCCCGGCGGCCTCGAACTGGGCGTAGNAGTCCAGCAGCTTCTGGGTGGTGGGCAGGTAGTAGTTCAGGAAGGTTCCGATGCGGTCCTTCTTCCTGGGGTCCTCCTCCACGGCCTTGAAGATCTTGGCGGTGATCTCCTCCAGCCGGTCGATTTTGGCTGAGAGAACGGGGTCCGCGATCTGGTCGTTGGCCCGGCGGATGTTGCGGAGGATGCCGGAATAGCCCTCCTCCGCCTCCTTGGGCGGCGCTTTGGGCTCCGCCGCCTCCTGGGCCTCCTCGAACCGCTGGCGGAAGGCCGTTTCCGCGGCGTTCCCGCCCCGGAAGAGGTATCCCAGCTCCACGTTGAGATAGGCTTTCCCGCCGAAATAGCCCTTGTCGATCATTTTCTCCAGGNCCTTTTCCACCCGCCGCTCCGAGTAGCCCAGGGTCCGGGCCAGCTCGTCGATGGGCATGGCCTCCCGGTCGCCCAGGACCAGGAGGTACTTGGAAAACCGTTTGAGCTGGCGGTCCATGGAGAATCCGCTGTACAGCATAGCCCCGCCTCCGGCGGTAATGGCNNGTCCCCCCAGCAGATCCTCCAGCCACCAAAGGGCGGCCGTCCCGTTTTGCAGGACCCACAGCAAGCTGTCTATCGCGTCCACCATCCCGCTCAAGCCGAAGAACAGCAGCGCCAGGCCGCCGATTTTCAGCCACCAGGCGTTGGACTTCTTCGCCGCCGGGGACTTGGTGACCTTCTTCACCGCCTTGGCGGCTTTCGTCTGCCGCCGGGGCGGGGCGGTCACGGTCCCGGAAGCCTGGGCGGCCTGTCCCGGCGTGCCCTGGAGGGGCGGGGCCTTCTGAACGGGCTTTTTNTCGTCGTCGGCGAAAAGCTTGCCGAACAGCAGCACCAGCCCCACGGGCCAGAGGCCGAAGCAAAAGGACAATATGATCAGGGGCCAGCCCCAATCCCCGCCGCCGGACGTCTTTTTTCGATTCTCCGCCATGGCTCAGCCCTCCGTCTCTTTCTTCTCCAGTTTCCGCTTGTTCCCCTGCTCGTCCACAATGTAGGTGTGGTCCAGCTGGCTTTTGAGATTCCCCAGCACCGAGTCGATATACGCCCGGCGGAGGACGGCCCGCTCCCGTTCCTCCTCCTCGGTCAATCCCGCGGCCTTGGCCTTCCGGGCCAGCTCGTTGATGCGGTCAATCTGCTCCTGCTTCATGCTTGTCCCCCCTGTTCCCGCTCGAAGATCAGTTCAATGGATTCGATAAAGCCGCCGGCCCGCTGCTTCTTTGGCACAAAGCCCGCATAGCGCCAGCCCTCCGCCCCCCGGCGGAGGATGATTTCCCGGTGTCCGTCCGTCTCCAGGCCCACGCCGCCAAAAAGACTGTATCCGCTTCCGTAGTCACAGGAAACCGTCTCAAACTCATACTCCAGCATTCCAAACTCCTCCCCTATTCCATACGGCTTTCCGGCCCGCCGTTCTTCAAATTGATACCGGATTCCTTCCCGCCTCAAACGTAAACCCGCAGGACGATGGAGACGCGGCCCTTCCGGGTCAGGCCCCCCACCTCGCCGAGCTCGAATTTTCCAAAGCCCCGGGCGGACACCACGTCCCCCGCCTCCAGCAGCTTGTCCGGCTTCACGCACTCCCGCCAGTTGAGCTGGACCTTGCCGCTTTCAATGAGGGCGGCGACCTTCCCCCGGGCCAGCCGGAAGCCGGAGGCCGCCACCGCGTCCAGCCGGAGAGAGGACACCGTGTCCCGGACCTCCTTCCGCTGAACCGTTGGAATATGGAGGTTTTCCGGCTCGATGGCGGAAACCCGGAGCTTTGCTCGCCCGGCGGAGTTCCAGCTTTGCAGGAGAAAGTCCGCAACGCCCTCCAAAACCAAAAGGTCCGCGCTTCCGGGGGCCACAAGAATGTCCCCCACCTTCTCCCGCACAATGCCCATGCCCATCAGGCTCCCCAGGAAATCCCGGTGGCTCAGCTTCTCCTCCTCCCGGAAGACAGCCCGGAGGCAGCGGATGGGGGCCTCGGCGCCCTCCGGCTCCATCCAGTCGGGGAGGAACTGCAAAACCTGCCGCTCCGCCCCCTCATAGCCCCCTTGGAGCACGTAAGCGCTCTCGGAAATCCCCGCCAGATGCAGAAGGTCCAGGGCCTGGGCCCGCTGCTGGGGGCTGAGGAAGTCCGTGGCGGCGGGAATGTTCCGCCCTGATGCCTGCTCCGCCTTGTCCAGCACCTTCGCCAGGGCCAGCCGGTCCTCCCCGGCAAGGCCCAGGCGGTCCAGCAGCGCGCCCTTATCCANGNCGCAGCTCCTGGGTGTGGACCAGGGCGGCATAGGCCCCGTCCTTGGCCATCAGCTCCTCGTGGCTTCCCAGCTCCACCATGCGCCCGTCCTCAATGACGGCGATGCGGTCCGCATTGCGGACGGTGGAGAGCCGGTGGGCGATGATGATGGTGGTCCGGCCCTGAGAGAGCTTGTCAAAGGCCTCCTGGAGCTTGGCCTCCGTCACGCTGTCCAGGGCCGACGTGGCCTCGTCCAGAATCAGCACCGGGGGGTCCTTCAAAAAGATGCGGGCAATGGAAATCCGCTGCTTCTGCCCGCCGGAGAGGAGCACGCCCCGCTCGCCCACATAGGTGTTGAACCCGTCGGGCATGGCGACGATATCGTCGTAGATCTCCGCCAGGCGGGCAGCCCGGGCCACTTCCNCTTCGGTTGCCCTGGGGCGGCCGTAGCGGATGTTCTCCAGGATGCTGGCGGCAAAGAGGAACACGTCCTGCTGGACCACGCCCACGTTCCGCCGGAGGGACTCCTGGGTCACCTGCCGCACGTCCGCGCCGTCCAGCCGGACGGCCCCTTCTGTCACATCGTAAAACCGGGGGATGAGCTGGCAGAGGGTGCACTTTCCCCNGCCGGAGGGCCCCACCACCGCCAGCGTCTCGCCGGGGCGGATATGGAGGTCCACGTCCCGCAGCACCGCCGCGTCGCCCTGATAGGCAAAGCTCACATGGTCCACGTCGATTTTGCCCTCCACCCGGTCCAGCCGCCGGGCGTCCGGCGCGTCCTTCAGGGCGGGCTCCTCCCGCATCAGCTCGATGAAGCGGCCCAGGCCCGCCGTGCCGTTGNCGAANAGCTCGGCGAAGTTGCTGAGCTTTCGCACCGGGGTGACGAAGGTGGTGATATAAAGGCTGAAGGTGGTCAGGTCAATGACGTTCAGCTCCCCCCGCATGATGAACAGCCCCCCGGCAGCGATGACGGCGGNGGAGAGGATGCAGAGGAAGAACTCCATGGTGGCGTTGAAGCGGCCCATGGCCTTGTGGAACGCCCGCTTGGAGGTCTTGAAGGTTGCGTTGGAGCTGTCGAACTTCTGGAGCTCCGCCCCCTCGTTGGCGAAGGCCTTGGCCGTGCGGATGCCGGAGAGGCCGGACTCGATGTCGGAGTTAATGACGGCGGTTTTCTGCTTCACGGCGGCGGAGGCCTCGCTCATGGAGCGGCGGCAGGACCAGACCACGGCGAAGAACACCGGGACGATGCAGGCAANCACCAGGNCCAGCCGCCACTGAATGGTGAACATGATGATTAGGGACCCCACGATGGTGACGCCGGAGATGAAAATGTCCTCCGGCCCGTGGTGGGCCAGCTCCGTGATGTCGAAAAGGTCCGCCGTGAGGCGGCTCATGAGCTGGCCGGTGCGGTTCTTGTCGTAGTAGTTGAAGCTCAGCTCCTGCATGTGGCGGAAGAGGTCGTGGCGGATGTCCGCCTCCACCAGGATGCCGAAGGTGTGGCCCCAGTAGCAGATGACATAGGTCAGCAGGGCCCGGAGGACGAAAGCGGCAAACACCACCGCCATGACGGCAAAGAAGGTCCTATAGGCGCTTTGCGGCAAAAGCTCGTACATACACCAGCGGGACACGGCGGGAAAGGCCAGGTCGTTCAGGGAGATCAGCAGGGCACAGGCCAGGTCCATGATGAACAGCTTCCGGTGGGGCCGGAAGTAGGAGAGGAAGATTTGCAGGGGGGATTTTCGCTGGAAATCCTGGGTGGTCATAGAGACGCCCTCCGTTGTCAGTACATAATTTTACGGTTTAGGATTATAGCATAACTCTCTGCCGGATGCAAGAAANATCCCCGGACGNAAACCGTCCGGGGATGCCGTTTTGTCTCAGCCGTTTNCCAGGAACTCGCCCTTCATATAGCCGGTGGTGGTCACGCCGCCCACGGCGGTGAAGGTGATCTCGTACCAGTCGTCGGTCCCCGTGGCGCGGACCACCTGGACAGAGCCGCCGTTGGGCACGGTGGCCAGGATGTNGTAGCTGGTGCCGGGGCCGGAGCGGNCCCGGACGCCGTTGCCGCCGTTGACCACCACGGCCTTGCCCGCTTTCAAGGTCCCGCCANAGGTGGTCNCGCCGGAGGTGGTCCCGCCAGAAGTGGTTCCGCCAGAGGTGGTCCCGCCAGAAGTGGTCCCGCCGNCGGACGGGGNGGAGCCGCCGGTGACCCGGACGATGCAGATGGCCCGCTTGGACCCGTCGGTGACCACGACATTGGTGATGCCGGCGGCCACGGGGGTGATTGTGCCGTCGCTGCCCACGGTGGCGATGGAGGGGTTCTCGCTGATCCAGGTATAGGTCCCGGTGCCGCCGGACACCCGCAGCTTATAGGCCCCCTCGGAAACATTGCGGGTAAAGTCCGTACTGTTCAGCGTCAGGCCGCCGGGCAGGGCCGCGGCGGAGGCGTAGCTCATGCCGCCGGAGCTGCCGCCGGGTGTCGTGCCGTCGGAGCTGCCGCCGGGTGTCGTGCCGCTTCCCTCGGGCGCGGTGCTGGTGCCCGGAAGTTCCGGGGCGTCCGTGCCGGGTTCTTCCGCGCCGGGATCGCCGGAGGCGTCCGGGCCGTCCGTTTCGCCGGGGTCCACAGCGGGGGTATTGCCGGGCGCGGGGGTGGAACCATCCGGCTGCTGCGGCTCCGTGATGCCGGGCTTGTTGTCCTCCGGGTCCTTGTCCTTGCCGAAGAGCTTGTCCCCGTAGAGAAGGTACACCAGCAGCAGGGCCATCAGTACAATCAAAACCAGCAAAATGGGCGTCACGATGCTGTAGGCGCTCCGCCCGCCGTGGCCTCCATGGCCGCCGGGGCTTCGGACCCCCTCCCGGAGGATGGGGCGGCGTGCAGGCTCCTGCTNCTCGTCCTCCCAGTACTCCTCTTCCTCGCAGAAGGGGCACTCTTTATAGGTGTCGGAATATCTCTCCCCGCAGACGGGGCAGCGCTTCATTGCCATGTCNGTCCTCCCGTATGTGATCTTTATGTGATCTTCATCGTCAAAACCCCGCGGGTTTTGTTATCATCGCATTTTCTATCATATCCATTTTCCAAGCCGCCGTCAAGTGCGAGTTCGTCAAAATTTGTGAACTTTTCAGGTTCTCCTTGCTTTTTCGCCCCGGAACCATATAATGGAACTTGGGGAATCAAATCGAACCGACGGGAGGAACACGGTATGAACGCCATCATCATCGGCATCGCCGGGGGAAGCGGCTCCGGCAAAACCACCCTGGCCCAGCATTTGAAGGATCACTTTGGCGGCAGCGTCACCGTGATTGGGCACGACAGCTACTACAAGCGGCAGGAGGGCAAGACCTATGAGGAGCGGGCCCTCCAGAACTACGACCACCCCGACGCCTTTGAGACGGACCTTTTGATCCGGCACCTCCGGGAGCTGCGGGAGGGCCGCTCCGTCCAGTGCCCGGTATACTCCTATGTGGACCACAACCGGACGGACAAGACGGTGGAGATCTTCCCCACCAAGGTTTTGATTGTGGAGGGCTTTTTGATCCTCCACGAGCCCCTCCTCCGGGAGCTGTTTGATATTAAGATCTTTGTGGAGACCGACGCGGACGAGCGCATCCTCCGCCGCTGCNTGCGGGACGTGGANGAGCGGGGACGGACCCTGCGGTCCGTGGTGACCCAGTACCTGACCACGGTAAAGCCCNTGCATGAGCAGTATGTGGAGCCCTCCCGGAAGTACGCCGATATCATCGTTTTAGAGGGGGGCCATAACCTGGTGGCCCTGGAGATGATCATGCAGCGGATTCAGAACCACATTGATAAAGAGTGAAAGGGGAGCGGCCTACAGCCGCTCCCCTCATAAATATCCATCTATAACATTGCGCGTCACTGCGCTTTTTTCAGCCTTCGGATTTCCGCAGAATGACTCTTAACAACCGCCTCCAGAACGTCAAGGCGGTCCTCAGTCTGCTCCATAGTCTCCATCGGAACCTGCTTCTCCTGAATCAGCTTAATCTGCTCGGCCAGGAGGTCAAACTTCGGCTCAAAGTATGCCTCCATCAGGGCCATCATCTCGCCCTTGGCATGCCGGAGGTCTTCCTTTGTAGCCATCTCTCTCTTATGTGCCGCTATATCTTCCTTGAGAGTTCCTACATCTCCCTTGAGAGCCCCTACATCTTCCTTGAGAGTTCCTACATCTTCCTTGAGAGATCCTATATCTTCCTTGAGAGCCCCTACATCTTCCTTCGTAGCGGAACCAGATCGCAGGACCGATATGTCTTCCTGCATTGTATCCATCCGCCGGTTCATTGCCCCAAGTATTTCCAGGATCTTTTCCATATCGCTCATCCTCTTCACCCCGTTCTCAATTATATCATATATTTTTCCCCCGTCAAGAAAAACCCTTCTTTCGGAAGCCTCCCCCTTCCTCCGGGTCCTCCGGCGTCCGTCCGCCGAAGGCGATGGACCCGCCGCCGTACTTCCGCCGGATGCCGTCCATGGCGGCCTCCAGCCGCTCCTGCCGCTCCCGGTCCGGGGCGCTTCCGGCGGTGAAGAGGTTCGTCTGCTCATAGGTCTCCTCCTCCGGCGTCAAATGAATCNCCGTCACCGTCAGGGCCCGGACGGGATTGGGGGGCTTCCACAGCTCCTCCGCCAGCTCCAGGGCGGCGGCGGAAATATCCCGAATCAAATGGGTGGGGANCGGGAGCTGCCGCTGGCGGGATCGGTCGTGAAAGGCCGGGTCCCGGACCGTCACATGAACCCCTCCGGCGTAAAGCCCCGCCCGGCGGAGGCGTCCCGCCACGCTGTCCGACAGCAGGCGGACACCCGCCGCCACCTGGGCCCGGGTGGTGAGGTTCTTGGGGAAGGTGGTGCCGTTGCCCACGGACTTCACCGCCTCCGGGGTGTGGCGGGAGCGCACCGGCTCCCGGTCCAGTCCGTTGGCGTAGTCGTGGATCTGGCCCCCCAGCTTGCCCATCAGCTCCTCCAGCGTCCCCCGGGGGAACGCCGCCAGCTCTCCGATGGTCCGGACGCCGTACTGCCCCAGCAGCTTTTGCGCCGCGCCCCCTACATAGAGCATATCCCCCGCCGGGAGGGGCCAGACAAGCTCCCGCCAGTTCTCCCGGCAAATCACGGTGGTGGCGTCGGGCTTTTTGTAGTCGCTGCCCAGCTTGGCGAAGACCTTGTTGAAGGAGACCCCCACGGAGAGGGTCAGACCCAGCTCCTTTTTCACCCTCCGCCGGAGGGTATCCGCCAGGGCCGCCCCATCCATGCCGAAGAGGTGGAGGGTGTTCGTCACGTCCAGCCAGCTCTCATCAATGCCGAAGGGCTCCACCAGGTCGGTGTACTCGTCGTAGATGGCGTTGACCTTCCGGGAGTACTCCCGGTAAAGCCGGTGGTGGGGCGGCAGGAGGATCAGCTCCGGGCACTTCTTTCTGGCCTGCCAGATGGTTTCCGCCGTCCGGACGCCGAAGCCCTTGGCGGGGTCGTTCTTCGCCAGGATAATGCCGTGGCGGGAAGAGGGGTCCCCGCAGACGGCCACGGGGAGCTTTTTCAGTTCCGGGTGGTCCAGCAGCTCCACGGAGGCGTAGAAGCTGTTCAGGTCACAGTGGAGAATGACACGGTCCATGGGCGTCCTCCTCTCCGTTTGATGCCTTTATGATAGCACATCCGTTCCAATATGAAAAGAGCAAAATTAGGGCTTGCATTTTCCGGCGGACTATCGTATACTAGGCCCAGGAAACAGAACTGAATACTTTGTCTTCAGGGCGGGGCGCAATTCCCCACTGGCGGTACAGTCCGCGACCGGAGGCCGTTTTCTATAGAGCACGGCCCCCGCTGACCCGGTGAAACTCCGGGACCAACAGTTACAGTCTGGATGGAAGAAGATGAGTGCGGCTTGGCCGCGCGTATTTCACGCGCTTCTTTGTTGCTTGTTCACCTTGGAGAAGTCAAAGCGTCCAGGGTGTTTTCAAGTTTGTAAAGGAGTGTTTTCTTATGTCCAACCCCAACACCTTCCACGAGCAGTCCGCCGCTTTCGCGGGCCAAACCGCCGCCGATCAGACCCTCGTCATGGGGCACGCGGCCCGGAGCAAAACCGTCACGTCTCTCGCCATGCTCACCGCCCTGACCTACGTGGCCATGCTGCTGAGCAAGCTGCTGCCCCAGGTCTCCGGCTTCCTCCAGATGGACGTGAAGGACACCGTGGTCTGCATCGGCGGCTTCCTCTTCGGGCCCCTCTCCGCCGCCATCATCTCCATTGTGGTGGCCCTGGTGGAGATGTTCACTGTCAGCGACACCGGCCCCATCGGCCTTGTCATGAACGTATTGGCCACCTGCGCCTTCTGCTGCACCGCCTCCTTTGTCTACAAGAAAATGCGCACCCGGAAGGGCGCGGTCCTGGGCCTGGCCCTGGGCACCGTGGTGCTGACGGTGGTCATGATCCTCTGGAACTACCTGATCACCCCCCTCTACATGGGCATCCCCCGGGAAACCGTCGCCTCCATGCTGCCCACCGTGTTCCTCCCCTTCAACCTGGTAAAGGGCGGGCTGAACATGGCCTTGATCCTGCTCCTCTACAAGCCCGTGGTCACCGCCCTGCGGAAGGCACGGCTGGCCCCCGAGCGGGAGAGCGTCCAGGGCGGCGACCGCTTCGACGCGGGCTTCCTGCTGTTCTCCCTGGCGCTGCTCGCCACCTTCGTCCTGCTGGTGCTGGTGCTGGCGGGAAAAATCTGAACCGGGAACCCCTCGCAGCCGCAAATTTTGGGGCGGAGCCTGACGGCTCCGTCCCGTTTTTCCCCCGATCCCCCGTTCATTGGGTAGATTTCCAAAAATTTCCGGGCCTTGTGACAAAAACAACTTGCATTTTTTGGAAATCTTTGTTATCATGGTAAACTTAAGCAGAAGGGAGGCGCATCGTCTTGGTCATACATGAATCCGCGGAGCATTACCTGGAGTCCATCTTGATCATCCAGGAGCAGTCCGGCCAGGTCCGGTCCATCGACGTGGTGAACAAGCTGGGGTATTCCAAGCCCAGCGTCAGCATCGCCATGAAAAAGCTGCGGGAGAGCGGCTATATCGTCATGGCCGGAGACGGGAACATCACCCTGACCGCCACCGGCATGGAAATTGCCAGCCGCATCTACCGCCGCCACAAGACCATCACCCGGCTCTTCGAGCTGATGGGCGTCTCC
The DNA here is from genome assembly GCF_905219725.1 of Oscillibacter sp. CU971. Lineage (NCBI taxonomy): Bacteria > Bacillati > Bacillota > Clostridia > Eubacteriales > Oscillospiraceae > Oscillibacter > Oscillibacter sp. CU971. The sequence goes on along the minus strand of NZ_CAJMXG010000035.1, from coordinate 5,209 downwards.
CCGGAGCAGGCCGCGGCGGACGCCTGCAAGGTGGAGCACGATCTCAGCGAAGAGACCTTCGCGCGCATCTGCGCCTATGTGGAGGCCCCGCCCCAGTGACGGCGGTCCCAGGAAAAGCCCCCGGACGGGCAGGAAGTTTCCGGCGTTTTGTCTAAAAAGAGGCGGGGAAGTTCTCTGTTTGGGGGCTTGCATTTTTGCGGGCTCTTCGGTACAATAAGCGTAATAAAGCAAGGATAGATGGCTGCAACGGAGTGCCGCGCGCACGGGCCCGCACCTGTCTTTCCATGCGGGCCGACAGGTGTTTCAAGTCCGAGTGGATTTGGGGCGCCTTTCTTTTTTTACCCGAAATTCAATTCAAGGAGGACTTTTCTTATGATCCTACTGGCAAACGGCAAGCTCATCACCCGGGACCCCAGCGGCACCGGCTACCTGCCCGACGGCGGCGTGGTCACCGACGGCGGGAAAATCGTCGAGGTGGGCGAAACCGCCGCCCTGAAGGCGAAATATCCCCAGGCGGAATTCGTGGACGCCAAGGGCGGGGTCATCATGCCCGGCCTCATCAACGCCCACACCCACATCTATTCCGCCCTGGCCCGGGGCCTCAGCATCAACGGCTACGCCCCCACCAACTTCTACGAGGTGCTGGACGGCCAGTGGTGGTACATCGACCGCCACCTGGACCTGGCGGCTACGAAGGCCAGCGCCCAGGCTCTGGTGATCGACTCCATCAAGCAGGGCGTCACCACCATCTTCGACCACCACGCCTCCTTCTGCGAGATCCCCGGCTCCCTCATGGAAATCGCCAAGGTCACGGAATCCATGGGTATGCGGGCCTGCCTGTGCTATGAGGTCAGCGACCGNGACGGCGAGGAAAAATCCCTCCAGTCCGTCCAGGAGAACAAGGACTTCATCGACTACTGCGAGAGCCGCCCCTCCGACATGCTGAAGGCCATGTTCGGCGGCCACGCCCTGTTTACGATTTCCGACAAGACCTTCGACCGGATGGCCGCCGCCAACGGGGGCCGGGTGGGCTACCACATCCATGTCTCCGAGGGCATGAACGACGTATACGACAGCCTCCAGAACTACGGACGCCGCCCGGTCCAGCGCCTCCAGGACCACGGCATCCTGGGCCCCAAGACCATCCTGGGCCACTGCATCCATGTGAACACGGCGGAAATGGACATCATCAAAGAAACGGACACCATGTGCGTCAACAACCCGGAAAGCAACATGGGCAACGCCGTGGGCTGCTCCCCGGTGCTCCNGCTCTACAAAAAGGGCATCCTGGTGGGCCTGGGCNCCGACGCCTATACNAACGACATGCTGGAGAGCATTAAGGTGGCCCTGACCATCCAGCGGCACAACGCCTGCCTCCCCGGCGTGGGCTGGTGCGAGGTGACGGATATGCTCTTCAAAAACAACGCCAAAATGGCCCAGCGGGCCGGATTCCCGGAGACGGGCGTGCTGAAAGCCGGGGCGGCGGCGGACGTGATCGTCATGGACTACAAGCCCTTCACACCGTTTTCCGACGCGAACATCGACGGGCACATGCTCTTCGGCATGACGGGCCGCCAGTGCCAGACGACGATGATCAACGGCAAAATCCTGATGAAAGACCGCCAGCTGACGGAAATCGACGAGGAGGCCGTCAACGCCGAAATTCTCCAGGTCTCCAAGAAGCTCTGGGGAACCCTGAACCACTGCGAATATTAAAGAGGGGACTTCGCGCCCCCCTTTAGCCCCCGCCAGTCTGCGGACTGGCGAGCGCGCCCAAGGCGCGCGAGTCGAGGAATTTTTGTGACGCGCATGCCGCCGCAAAAATGATTTCATATATTCTAAGGAGGAAAACCTTATGTCCGAACTCATGACCCCCATCCCGTTCCGGGAACTCATGACCTGGGTAACCGCCGAGTATCAAAAGGGCGGCACCGTCTTCGGCGTCCACAAGCCCTATAAGGCAGGCGTCAAGACCCTGCCCATCTTCGGCGAGAAAATCGAGACCCCCTTCGGCCCCGCCGCCGGACCCAATACCCAGCTGGCCCAGAACATCATTGCCGGCTATTTCGCCGGAGCCCGGTTCTTCGAGCTGAAAACCGTCCAGAAGATGGACGGCGCGGATTTGGCCGCCTGCATCAGCCGGCCCTGCATTTTGGCGGAGGACGAGTGCTACAACTGCGAGTGGTCCACGGAGCTGTATGTCCAGCAGGCCTTTGAGGAGTATGTAAAAGCCTGGTGCGCCTGTAAAATCATGGCCAAGGTCTACGGCCTGGGCGACCCCGACGCCTTTGTCTTCAACATGTCCGTGGGCTACGACCTGGAGGGCATCCAGGGGCCCAAGGTGGACAAATTCCTCACCGAGATGGTGGACGCCTCCAAGACCCCCATCTTCCAGGAGTGCATCCGGGTCCTCAAGGAGTTCTTCCCCGCCGAAAGCGCCTTCATCGACGCCATCACGCCCCATGTCTCCGGCAGCGTCACCCTCTCCACCCTTCACGGCTGCCCGCCGGACGAGATTGAGCGCATCGCCAGCTACCTGATTGAGAAGAAACACCTCCACACCTTCGTCAAGTGCAACCCCACCATTCTGGGCTACGAAACCGCCCGGTCCATCCTGGACGGCATGGGCTACGACTACATCGCCTTCGACGACCACCACTTTAACGAGGACCTCCAGTATGCGGACGCGGTGCCCATGTTCCGCCGCCTCCAGGCCCTGGCGGACAAGACCGGCGTGGAGTTCGGCCTCAAGCTCTCCAACACCTTCCCCGTGGACGTGAAGGGCGGAGAACTGCCCAGCGAGGAAATGTACATGGCGGGCAAGTCCCTCTTCCCCCTGACCACCACCATGGCGGCCCGGATTTCCAAGGAGTTCGGCGGCCGCATGCGCATCAGCTACGCCGGAGGCGCCGACGCGCTGAACATCGACAAGCTCTTCGCCCTGGGCATCTGGCCCATCACCATGGCCACCACGGAGCTCAAGCCCGGCGGCTACCAGCGCTTCGTCCAGATCGGCGACAAGCTGGACGCCCTGGAGTTCCAGCCCTTCACCGGCGTGGACGTNGCGGGCATCGAGGCNCTGGCCCTGGCGGCCCGGTCCGATAAGTACCACGTCAAGGCCGTGAAGCCCCTTCCCAGCCGCAAGCTCAGCGAGAAGGTGCCCCTGCTGGACTGCTTCACCGCTCCCTGCAAGGGCGGCTGCCCCATCGGCCAGGACATTCCCGAGTACATTGAGCTGTGCCGGAAGGGCGAGTACGCCTCCGCCCTGCGGCTCATCTGCGAGAAGAACCCCCTGCCCTTCATCACGGGCACCATCTGCGCCCACCGCTGCCAGATCAAGTGCACCCGGACCTATTACGATGATTCCGTCCAGATCCGGGCCACCAAGCTGGTGGCCGCGGAGCGGGGCTATGACGAATATCTTTCCAAGGTGAAGGCCCCCGCCCCCGCCAACAGCGGCAAGAAGGTGGCCGTCATCGGCGGCGGCCCCACCGGCATGGCGGCGGCTTACTTCGTGGGCCGGGCGGGCATCCCCGTCACCGTCTTTGAAAAAGCCGATAAGCTGGGCGGCATTGTCCGGCAGGTGATCCCCGGCTTCCGCATTTCCGCCGAGGCCATCGACAAGGACGCGGCCCTGGTCGCCAAAATGGGCGCGGAGATCAAGCTGAACACCCCCGCCCCCTCGGTTGCCGAGCTGAAAGCGCAGGGGTACACCCATATCTTCTTCGCCGTGGGCGCGTGGAAGGCCGGGCGGCTGGATATCCCCGGCAACGTGGTGCCCGTCATCGGCTGGCTGAAGGATTTGAAGGCCGGAAAGGACGTGTCCCTGGGCCATGTTGCGGTGGTCGGCGGCGGCAACACCGCCATGGACGCCGCCCGGGCGGCCCTCCGCGCTGGAGCGAAGTCCTCCACCCTGGTGTACCGCCGGACCAAGAAGTACATGCCCGCCGACGCGGAGGAGCTGGAGCTGGCCGTTGCCGACGGCGTGAGCTTCCTGGAGCTGGTGGCCCCCGTGGAGCAGAAGGACGGCAAGCTCCGCTGCGAGAAAATGAAGCTGNGCGAGCCCGACGAGAAGGGCCGCCGGAAGCCGGAGCCCACCGGGGAATTTGTGGAAATCGAGTGCGACACCGTAATCTCCGCCGTGGGCGAGAAGGTGGAAAGCGAGCTCTTCACCGCCAGCGGCGTGGAGGTGGACGCCAAGGGCCTGCCGGACTTCCGCACCAACGTAGAGGGCGTCTACGCCGGCGGCGACGCCATGCGGGGCCCCGCCACGGTGGTGGAGGGCATCGCCGACGCCCAGTGGTTCGCAAACGCCGTCATTGGGGAGCCCCACAAGTTTGAGATTCCCGCCAAGGCCGTGGCCTCCCGGGCGNNCGCCNTTGCCAAGAAGGGCATTCTCTGCGAGTCCGCCAAGTGCGAGGGCGGCCGCTGCCTGACCTGCAACGTGGTGTGCCAGGTCTGCGCCGACGTGTGCCCCAACCGGGCCAACGTGGTGGTGGAGCTGCCCGACGGGCGGCACGAGATTCTCCATGTGGACCGGATGTGCAACGAGTGCGGCAACTGCGCCATCTTCTGCCCCTACGACTCCGCCCCCTACCGGGATAAGTTCACCCTGTTCAAGACCCGGGAGGGCTTTGACGAGAGCGTGAACAACCAGGGCTTCCTGCCCCTGGGCGGGAGCAAGGTCCTGGTCCGGCTGGACGGGAAGGTCTTCGAGGCGGACTTGAACGGCAAGAACGATCTGCCCGCGGACATCGAAGTATTCATCCTCACGGTGCTGAACAAGTACACGTATCTGCTGTAAGCGTAATCTCAAACAGAGGCCGGGAAAAGTCCCGGCCTCCGCCTTTTTCCGTCATTTTTGTCTTCTGGAAATATGACTGGAATTTACAGCCCGTCCGTGGTATACTGTATTCTGCATGAAAAAATCCCCAAGTTAGGAGTGTGAATCCCTTGACCCTGTTTTCCTCCGTCCTCCTGGGCGTCATCCAGGGGGTGACCGAGTTCCTGCCGGTGTCCAGCTCCGGCCATCTGGCCATTGCGGAGCACCTGCTGAACGTCTCCGGCGCGTCGTCGGTGCCGCCTTTTTTTGACGTGCTGCTCCACCTGGGCACCCTGTTCGCCGTATTCGCCGCTTATTGGGAGGACATCCGGGACATGATTCTGGAGTTCTTCTATGGCGTGAGCGATTTGGTTCACAGGACCACCC
>NZ_CAJMXG010000034.1:0-19120 GCF_905219725.1 Oscillibacter sp. CU971 | reverse complement strand
TCGTGGTTCTCCACCGCCATGCGGGCGGAAACCTCCACCCAGTCCCGGTTCTTGTAGTCCTTCAGGCCCATGCCCTTAGCAACCAGGCCCAGGAATTGGATGTCGTTTTCACAGCAGACCATGGCAAAACGGCCCGGACAGTGGATGCCGGGGTACTTCTTGGAATGGCACATGAGGAGCTTCATGTGGACCTCCTTCCCCGCCCAGCGGTCCGGGTGGTCCATCACGTCCACGTACCACACGCCAAAGTCGTCGTCGGGGACGTCCACCACGGGCTGGTCCAGNTCGAAGGGGCACTCGTCCCCGGTGAGGTAGTCCTCGCTGGTGCCGTCCACATTTTCAAAATAGATGTCCGCCCGGCGGTTCACCATGCGGAGGTTCCGCTTCCGCAGGGTCTCCCGCAGCTCCGGCGTGGCCCGGTTGAAGACCAGGAGGTCCGCGTTGGTGATTTTCTCCATCATCAGCTGGCCCATGTTCTTGGCGTAAAGCTCGAAGGTCCCGGCCTCCACAAAGGTCATAATCTGATAGAGCACCCAGTTGGCGGGGAGAACCTCCCGGTATAAGCGCTCCATCTGCCACATACCGTTGTACTCGATGAGGACCTGCTTGGGCCGGACTTTCTTNTCCAGCTCCTTCATCCGGGAGCAGGTCAGGCCCGCCTCGTCCTCAATATCCACCACGGTCACGTTGTCCAGCGCCTTGGGGTTGTATTCCTCCTCCCCCTCCTCGCAGCGGAGGAGGAGGGTTTTGTCCTGGCGGGCAAAGCCGTCCTCCAGGACGCCGTTGATGAAATTGGTCTTGCCGGAATCCAGGAACCCGGCCACCAGATAAACGGGAATATCCATGAACGCGCGTTTCCTTTCCCGGCTTAGAGGCCGAAGAGCCGGGCGAGCTTGTCTTCCTTCAGCTCCGCTCCGATNACGCAGAGGCGGCCGGTGTAATCGGGCCGCCCGGCCCGCACCTCGTGCTCTTCGGGCACGAAGTCAAATTCAATCCAGGACNCGTCCTCCCCGTTCACGNTGCCCTTGGCCCGGAGGATGCTGCCGTACTCACCGGAGTCCAGGGCGGCAAGGATCTGTTCAATGCCCGCCTTTGTGAAGGCCTTGGGGGTCTCTTTGCCCCAGGAGGTGAAGACCTCGTCGGCGTGGTGGTGATGGTGGTGGCAGGAGCAGTCCGGGTCGCTGCACTCATGGCTGTGGTGGTGCTCATGGGCCCCGTGCTCCTCGTGGTCATGGTGGTGGTCCCCATGGCCGTGGTGCTCATGGTGCCCGTGCTCCCCATGGCAGCACTCCTCCTGCTCCCCATGGCCGTGGCGGTGCTCGTGGTCCCCATGTTCCCCGTGGTCATGGTGGTGGTGGGCGTGCTCCGCCTCCTCGGCCTCGTGCTCCGCCCGCATCTTCGCCAGCAGCTCGTCCGCCAGGGAGACCTTCTCGATAGCGGAAAGAATGGTTTTGCCATCCAGCTCATCCCAGGGAGTGGTCAGAATGGCGGCGTCCGGGTTCTTCTCCCGGAGCAGGGCNACGGCGGCCTCCAGCTTCTCCCGGCTCAGCTTCTGGGTCCGGGAGAGGACGATGGTCCCGGCGGACTCAATCTGGTTGTTGTAGAACTCGCCGAAGTTTTTCATGTAGACCTTCACCTTGGAGGCGTCCGCCACGGTGACGAAGCTGTTCAGCTTCAAGTCCGGGGCCTCGGCGGCGGTGTTCTCCACGGCGACGATGACGTCGGAGAGCTTGCCCACGCCGGAAGGCTCAATGAGGATGCGGTCCGGGTGGAACTGCTCCGCCACGTCCTTGAGGGCCTTGTTGAAATCCCCCACCAGGGAGCAGCAGATGCAGCCGGAGGACATCTCGGAGATCTGCACGCCGGACTCCTTGAGGAAGCCGCCGTCGATGCTGATTTCGCCGAACTCGTTTTCAATGAGGACCAGCTTCTCCCCCTGGTAGGCCTCCGCCAGAAGCTTTTTGATGAGGGTGGTCTTACCCGCCCCCAGGAAACCGGAGATAATGTCGATCTTTGTCATGGTATCAAATCCTTTGCTTTTATTTTGATTCCGCACATATCATACCACTGAATTGGGAAAATGCAACCGGGTTACAAAAATTTAACAGAAAACCCTCAGTCCTCCGGCTGGCCGCCGTTCTCCTCCCGGGCCTGGTTGAGATAGTCCCGGTCCGCCGTCTTCCTGCTGGGGACAAAGCCCTGGGCCGCCGTGCGCTTTTTGCCCTTGCTCTTGGCGTAAAAGAAGCCGGTGAAGGAGAAGACCGCCGCGCCGATGAAGTTGACGAAGAGGTCCTTCATGGTGTCGATGAGGCCGATGTCCAGATACCCCCCCAGGCCCAGGCTCTCGCCGTTGACCAGGACCTCCTGAATGCCCGGCACGGCCACCACCTTGTTGGACCGGGTCACATCCAGGCTGGCGGAGTAGATGGCGTTGACGACGGTGTCCCGCTGCATGTCGGTATGGAAAAACATGTCCATTCCGAACTCGAAGAACTCCCACAAAACGCCGATGGTCATGGAAAAGCAGAAGGCGACCAGGGCCAAAAACACCGGGGACAAATCGAAGGTGAGGCGCTCGTCGTCGTTGAGGAGCACCACCATGGCAAAGCCCACGGCGGCGGCCAGGAAGCCGTTGAGGGTGTGGAGCATGGTGTCCCAATGGGGGACCACCACGTAAAAGGCGTTGACCTCTCCCAAAACCTCCGCCGCGTAGATGAAGCACAGGACGGTGATCTCCAGGGCGGGAGGCAGCTCGATGTGGAACTTCACCTGAATCCAGCTGGGCACATAGAGGAGCAGATAGGCCAGGGCGCAGTAGAACGCGCTCTCATAGCCGCCGATGAAGATCTGGCGGACAAAGATGACGATGACCAAAAGCCGCAGGGTGTAGAAGACGATGAAGGAGCTTTTGTGCTCCCGNAGCTCCTTTTCCATGGCCTGGCGGAAATTCTTCTTCTCCCGCCGCTTGGCGCGTTTTAGATCTTGTTTGCTGAGCTTGGACATGAGAACCTCCTTTTAAAAACGGATCGCTGTTATAGCCTGGTGATCATAGCACAGAGCGGCGGAATTTGCAAGGCAGGGGTCCGCCGGAGAAAATTTTGCGAAACCCCTTGACATTTCCTGAAAATGTGCTATTGTATTAATTGCATAAGACAACAGCACACAAACAGGAGGTGCGTACAATGCAATGGCAGTTTTCCAACGACGCCCCAATCTATACCCAGCTGATCCAGCAGGTGAAGGTGGGCATCGTCACCGGCGCGTTTCCCCCGGGGGAACGATTGCCCTCCGTGCGGGACATGGCTANNGAGGCCGGGGTAAACCCCNANACCATGCAGCGGGCTCTGGCGGAACTGGAGCGGGACGGGCTGGTATACAGCCAGCGGACCGCGGGAAGATTTGTGACGGAGGACAATACCATGATCAACACGGCGAAGCGGAGCCTGGCCGAGAGGCATGTCAAGACGTTTTTGGAGGCGATGCTCCGGCTGGGCTTCCAAAAGGACGAGATCATCGATCTGATTTCGAAGGAATTCGGAGAGGAGGAAGCGGACCATGCCAGTGCTTGAGTGCAAGGGACTGACCAAGCGGTTCGGGAGGACCGCGGCCCTGGACGAGGTGAGCCTCACCGTGGAGCCGGGCCGCATCGTGGGCCTTCTGGGCCCCAATGGAAGCGGCAAGACCACCCTCATTAAATTGGCCAACGGNCTGCTGACCCCCGACGGGGGCTATATCGCCGNGTGCGGCACGGCGCCGGGGAGGGAGAGCCACAGCCTGGTGAGCTACCTCCCGGAGCGGACGGCCATCCCCACCTGGATGACGGCCCGGCAGCTGCTGGACTTCTACGGGGATTTCTATCAGGACTTCCGCCGGGAGGCGGCGGAGGAGATGCTGGACCACCTGGGCATCCAGCCCCGGCAGGCCGTGAAGCAGATGTCCAAGGGCACCCGGGAGAAGGTGCAGCTCATCATGGTCATGAGCCGGGCGGCAAAGCTCTATCTGCTGGATGAGCCCATCGGCGGCGTGGACCCCGCCACCCGGGATTACATTCTCTCCACCATCATCGGCAACTACAACCCCGATGCGGCGGTGGTGATCTCCACCCACCTCATCGCCGACGTGGAGAAGGTGCTGGACGAGGTCCNCTTTATCAGNCAGGGCCGCGTGGCCCTCCAGTCCACCGTGGACGGCATCCGGNAGNAAAAANGCATGAGCGTGGACGCGCTGTTCCGGGAGGTGTTCAAATGCTGAGGAAATTGCTGAAGCACGAGTTTCGTGCCACGGGGCGGATTATGCTGCCCATGTACCTGATTTTGCTGGTGACCGCCGNGGGCTCCAACCTGGCGNGCCGGGGGATGNTNGNCGGACGGTACCACATCCTGAATATCCTGGGCGTTTTGATTGTCACGGCCTTCGGCATCGCCATCTGCGGCGCGCTGCTGATGTCCTTTGTGCTGATGATCCAGCGGTTTTACNAGNNCCTNCNCCAGGACGAGGGCTATCTGATGTTCACCCTCCCGGCCTCCGTCCACCAGCACATCTGGTCTAAGCTCATTGTCTCCTCCGTNTGGTTCATCGTCACGGTGCTGGCCATCATCGCCGCCAGCCTGNTGGTGGCCTATCAGGGAGGATTCCTGCGGGAGCTGCTGGACTTCCTCAGATATTTCCTGGAGGGGCTGCGGAAGCTGGAAGTCAGCGAGGCGTTTAACGGCACCATCTATCTGGCGGAGTTTGCCGTTTTGATGTTTTTGTCCCTGGTGGCCTTCTCCCTCCAGTTCTACGCCGCCCTGGCGGCGGGGCACAGCCAGGCGAACCACAAGCTGCTGTGGTCTGTGGTCTGGTTCTTCGGGATTCAGTTTGCTTTGCAGTTCGCGGGCTCCCTGCTGATAATCGGCTCGAACGAGCTGGATGTGTTCAATCGCCTCTTCTCCCACTGGGACCCCTCGCCCACCGTGGCGATTCATGTGGGTCTGCTGATGGCCATTGGGTGCGTAATCATCTACGGCGCAATTTTTTACGCCATCACCACATTCTTCTTGAAAAAGCACCTGAACCTGGAGTAAACTAGATTCCATAATGCCAACCATTATGGAGGAATCCCATGCTGTNCTCAGAAAGCTNTTTNGNAACNGTATCCGGCGATCTGCTGATGACCTTCCTGGTGGCCATGGCCCCGGTGGTGGAGCTCCGGGGGGCCATCCCGGCGGGAATCGCCTCGGGGCTGCCCCCGGCCCTGGCCTGCATCGCCGCCATCGCCGGGAATCTGGTCCCCGCGCCCTTTATCATCGTGCTGGGGCGGCGGATTGCCAACTGGCTCCGNGGCACCCGGTTCTTCGGCCCCAAGATCATTTGGCTGGAGCGGCGGGCCCACCTCAAGGGGCGGCTGGTGCGGAAGTACCGGCTGGCGGGGCTGGTGATCCTGGTGGGCATCCCCCTGCCGGGGACCGGGGCCTGGACCGGGGCGCTGGTGGCCTCGGTGCTGGATATCCGCATGCGCCACGCCCTGCCCGCCATTTTCCTGGGGCTGCTGATTGCGGCGGGGATTACCACCGCCGTCACCCTGGGGGTATTTAATCTGCTGATTTGACTGCTTGACTATTTAAGGAGTACATGATGAAAAAACGACTCGCGATATTCTGCGTTCNGGCCNTGTCCATGTCCCTGCTGTCCGGCTGTATGCACGGCGTCGTGATAACCTCTCCCAGCGACAAGGAGTTTCAGGAGGCTTGGGCGGACTCCATGGAAGAGGCCGCCGAGGAGTGGGCACAGGACTGGGAGGCCGCCATTGACGAAGCCGCGCGATCCTGGAGTACCCAGGACGAGAACGGCGTGGAAAAGGACCACTACTGGAAGGTCCTGGACGAGAAAGACAACGAAGCCGGGACCGTTACGGACCCGGAACAGGTCAAGGCCATAGACGATCTCCTCAACGACGACGGCCATTGGGGAGACCGGCTGGCCGAGGACCNCGGAGACCCGGCGNNCAGCTATGTCTACTGCCAGCAGGAGACTTTGAAAGCGGGCCAGAAGGAGGAGGACCGGAAGTACGAGGAGCTGGTCCGCTTCACCGTCTCCGCGTCGGAGGACGTGGTGACCCTGGTGATTCTGGAGGAGCTGCCNTCTTTGCTGCATGTGGATCTGGGAGATTTCCTGACCTTTACCATCGACGTCCCGGCGGAGACGGCGGAGGCCCTGCGGGACCCCTCCCGGTTTTTGGAATAACGTACAAGGACGCGTCTGACCGGCGCGTCCTTCTTAATGTTAATGGCCCTCAACCCTTNACAAACCGGGGAAATTGGGGTAGATTAACCTTGCAAAAGCGATAAGCTACATGANGGAGGACCAGCGTTATGCATAACGTGCGCAATATTACATCCGACTTCCTGCTCATNGGCGGGTCCGNCCGGCGGCTGAGCCTGNNTGAAAACGTGTTTCCCGTCCCCCGGGGCGTCAGCTACAACGCCTATCTGGTCCGGGACGAGAAGACCGTCCTGCTGGACACGGCGGACAGCGCCGTGGGGGCGCATTTCTACGAGAACCTGGAGCATGCCCTCCAGGGCCGGCCCCTGGACTACATTGTTATCAACCACATGGAGCCGGACCACTGCTCCACCCTGGGAGCGGTGCTCCGCACCCACCCCNAGGCCCAGGTGGTGGCCAGCGCGAAAGCCATCTCCATGATCGGCCAGTTTTTCGACGCCGACGTCACGAACCGCTGCCTCACCGTGAAGGAGGGGGACACCCTCTCCACCGGGCGGCACACCCTCACCTTCGTCATGGCCCCCATGGTCCACTGGCCGGAGGTCATGGTCACCTATGACGCCGCGGAGAAGGTCCTCTTCTCCGCCGACGCCTTCGGCACCTTCGGCGCGCTGAACGGGAACATCTTCGCAGACGAGGTGAACTTCAAAACCGAGTGGCTTCCCGACGCCCGGCGGTATTACACCAACATCGTGGGCAAGTACGGCGCCCAGGTCCAGACTCTACTGAAAAAGGCGGCGGGACTGGATATCCAATATNTCTGCCCCCTCCACGGCCCCATCTGGCGGGAGGATGTGGCGTGGTTCGTGGAGAAATACCAGCGCTGGAGCAGCTACACCCCCGAGGACAAAACCGCCGCCATCTTCTGCGGCTCCATCTACGGCAACACGGAAAACGCCGCCGAGCTCCTGGCCGCCCATCTGGCGGAGAAGGGCGTGCGGGACGTGCGGCTCTACGACGTGTCCCACACCCATGTGTCCGAGCTGGTGGCCGAGGCCTTCCGGTGCAGCCATCTGGTGTTCGCCTCCGCCACGTACAACGGGGAGATCTACACCCCCATGGACAACTTCCTCCGGGATTTGAAGTCCCACGGCCTGCGGAACCGGACGGTGGGCCTCATTGAAAACGGCACCTGGGCTCCCGTGTCCGGCAAGCAGATGGCGGAGCTGCTGGGGGCCATGAAGGACATGACCATCCTGGAAGGGACCGTCAGCCTGAAATCCTCCGCGAAGGAGCCCCAGCGGGAGGNGCTGGAGGCCCTGGCGGACGCTCTGGCGGCCGGTATCCTGGCCTGAACAAGACATGAAAGACCGGCGTGGGATTCCCACGCCGGTCTTTTGTGCTTCCTGTAAGGATNTNTTCNCCGCCGCCCNAGCNCGGAGAAGCACCCGGCAGCCGGAGCGCGCAGCGCTCTTTGGACGCGCTTTTTCAAGAACGCGTCAATCCATGATATCGACGGAGACCTTAAAGCCCTCCCGCTGGGCGCGGGAGCGGACTACGGTGCGGATTTCCTTGGCGATGCGGCCCTGCCGCCCGATGACTTTGCCCATGTCGTCGGGGGCGACGCCCAGCTCCAGGGTCAGCTCCTGATCGCCGGAGGCGGTCTCCGTAACGGTGACCGCGTCCGGGTCGTCCACCAGGTTCCGGGCGATATAGAGCAGCAAGTCCTTCATGCTCCGCCCTCCGGATCAGAGGACGTCCACTTTTTTCAGCAGAGCCCGGACGGTATCGGTGGGCTGGGCGCCGGACTTGATCCAGGCCTGGGCCCGCTCCGCGTCANTCTTGATCTCGGCGGGGGAAACGCAGGGGTTGTACGTACCGATCTCCTCGATGAAGCGGCCGTCCCGGGGGAAACGGGAGTCCGCCACCACGACCCGGTAGAAAGGAGNNTTCTTCGCGCCCATCCGGCGNAGTCTGATCTTGACCATGTTGCTGTACCTCCAAAAGTTTTAAAATAGATTGATTTATTATAAATGCCGCATTTCAGCTTCGTGAATGCTCCGCACTTATAGATTAGCGAAACCGCTTCTTCCGGCCGAAGCCGTGAAGCCGGGAGGGAGCTTTCCCCCCCATGCCGCCCAGGGCCCCAAGGCCGGGCATCCGCCCGCCCTTGGTCATCTGGCGGGTGAGCTCCCGCATCATGTCGAACTGCTTTAAAAGGCGGTTCACGTCCACCACCTCCAGGCCGCAGCCGGCGGCGATGCGCTTTTTCCGGCTGGCGTTCAGCACCTGGGGGTTCTCCCGCTCCAGGGGGGTCATGGAGAGGATGATGGCCTCGGTCCGGGCCATGGCCTTTTCGTCGATGGACGCGCCCTGCATCTGCTTGCCTAAGGCCCCCGGCATCATGCCCAGGAGCTGGCTCAGGTCCCCCATGTTTTTCAGCTGCTGGAGCTGGTCGTAGTAGTCCTGGAGGGTAAAGCGGTTCTTCCGCAGCTTCTCCTCGATTTTGGCGGCCTGCTTTTCGTCATAGGCCTGCTCCGCCTTCTCAATGAAGGACAGCATATCGCCCATGCCCAAGATGCGGGAGGCCATGCGGTCCGGGTGGAAGGGCTCGATCATGTCCAGCTTCTCGCCGGTACCCGCGAACTTGATGGGCTNGCCCGTGGCCGCCCGGATGGACAGGGCCGCGCCGCCCCGGGCGTCGCCGTCCAGCTTGGTGAGGATGACGCCGTCGATGCCCAGGGCCTCGTCGAAGGCCGTGGCGGCGTTTACCGCGTCCTGGCCCGTCATGGCGTCCACCACCAGTAAAATCTCGTTGGGATGGACGGCGGCCTTCATCCGCTTCAGCTCGTCCATCAGATTCTCGTCCACATGGAGCCGTCCGGCGGTGTCCAAAAACACCATGTCGCTGCCGTGGTCCCGGGCGTGGCGGATGGCGTTTTGGGCGATCCTCACCGGGTCCCCCTGGCCCTCCTCGAAGACCGGGAGGTCCATCTGCCCGCCCACGACCTTCAGCTGCTCGATGGCGGCGGGGCGGTACACGTCACAGGCAGCCAGCAGGGGCCGCTTCTGGTACTGCCTGCGCATCAAGCCGCCCAGCTTGGCGGTGGTGGTGGTTTTGCCCGCGCCCTGGAGGCCCACCATCATCACCACCGTGGGGCCGTTGTTGGCCATGGTGATTTTGGCGTTGGCCCCGCCCATGAGGCCGGTGAGCTCCTCGTTGACGATTTTCACCACCTGCTGGGCGGGGGTGAGGCTGTCCAGCACGTCGCTGCCCACGGCCCGCTCCGTAACGGAGGCCACAAAGTCCTTGACCACCTTGTAGCTTACGTCGGCCTCCAAAAGGGCCAGGCGGACCTCCCGCATGGCCTCCCGGACGTCGTTTTCCGTCAGGCGGCCCTTGCCCCGGAGGCGTTTAAAGGCGGCGTTCAGTTTTTCGGTTAATCCTTCAAATGCCATAAGCTCATTCCTTTAAGGCGGCGGCTTCCCGGCGGATCTGATCCGCCAGCTCCGTCAGCCGCCGGTCCTCGTAATAACGGTAGTTCAGGGTGGAGATCTCCTCGGCGGCGGCGGTAATGGCGTCCACATGGGCGCTCCGGCTGAGGAAGCGCTTGATGATGCCGGTTTTGTCCTCCACCTCCTGCATGGCGGCCTCCGCCCGGACGATGACATCCCGGACGCCCTGGCGGGAGATGCCGGCGTTTTCGGCAATCTCGGCCAGGGAGAGGTCCTCATTATAATAGAGGTCGAAAAACTCCTTCTGCCGCTCGGTCAGGAGCTCCCCGTAAAAGTCGTAGAGCATCGTCATGCGATAGGTCTGGTTCTTCATCACGGGAAACGCCCCCTTCCGCCGTGTAAAGTTGTGCCGCTTTACAACGTTGCTTAGTTTACAGGAAAATCGGGGAAATGTCAAGGGGAAAATTGCCCAGGTTCAAGACTTGTGTTTTCCGCCCAAAACTGCTATACTAATAAAATCTGTTGGTATGCCCACTTCTTCATCAAGGAATCAAGGAGCGCGCCATGAACAATAAAAAACTCTCCCGCCTGCTGGAGCCCAATTTACAATTTTACTTCCTCTGCCTCCTGGCCTTCACCCTGGCCGCCGTCACCGTCAGCCCNCCTCTGGCCCTGGCGGAGGGGGTGGCTACCGTGGCGCTGTACGCCTACTTCGTCCGCAGCAACAAAAAGCGCCGCCAGAGCGTCTTGCAGTATATCGACAACGTCACCGGAAACGTGGACACCGCCAGCAAATCCACCCTCATCAACTCCCCCCTGCCCATCATGGTTTTTCGCCCCGACACCGGGGAGGTCATTTGGANCAACGAGAACTTCCTCCAGCTGGCGGGGGTCCGGGAGCATCTTTTTGAAATGAAGGTGGAGGACGCCGCCCCGGAGTTCCCGGTTCAGTGGCTGCTGGAGGGGCGGCAGGAGTGCCCGGAGCGGGTCCACATGAACAACCGCCGTTTCCGGGTCTATGGCAGCCTGGTCCGGGCCAAGGGCCGCAGCGGGGAGCAGAACCTGGTGGCCACCACCTACTGGGTGGACACCACGGAGATGGACCGCCTCCGGGAGGACTTCGACGCCACCCGGCTGGTGGTGGGCATCGTGATGGTGGATAACTACGAGGACCTGATGAACGCCTGCGCCGACACCCAGCGCAGCGCCGTCCTGGCCCAGATTGACGAAAAGCTCAGCAGCTGGGCCGCCGTGGGAAACGGCCTGCTCATCAAAACCGAGCGGGACCACTACCTCTTCCTCTTCGAGGAGCGGTACTACAATCACTTCGTGGAGGAGAAATTCTCCGTACTGGACGCCANGCGGGACATCAAGGTGGGCGAGGGCGGACACCCCACCCTCTCCATCGGCCTGGGCCGGGAGGCGGACAGCATCCCGGCGCTCNACAAGAACGCCGCCCTCTCCCTGGAGATGGCCCTGAGCCGGGGCGGCGACCAGGCGGTGGTCCGGGGGAAGACGGACTTNGCCTTCTACGGCGGAAGGGCCNAGACNACGGAAAAGCGCACCAAGGTCAAGTCCCGGGTCATGGCCAACGCTTTGAGAGAGCTTCTGGCGGACTCCCAGGACATCTACGTCATGGGCCACAGCTTCGCCGACANGGACGCGNTGGGCGCCGCCGTGGGCGTTTGCTGCGCCGCCCGGAAGCTGGGCCGGAGAGCCCAGATCGTCATTGAGCCGGAGAAGAACGCCGCCCAGTCCGTGCTGGCCATGCTCCGGGCATTGCCGGAGTATGAGGGCGTGTTTGTAAACCCGGCGGAGGCCTTTGTGAAGATGCGTCCCGGGACGCTGCTGGTGGTGGTGGACACCAACCGGCCGGATTTGGTGGAGAGCCCCCAGATTCTGGAGTCCAGCAGCCGGGTGGCGGTCATCGACCACCACCGCCGGGCCGCCAGCTATATCGAAAACGCCGCCTTCAGCTTCCACGAGCCCTACGCCTCCTCGGCGTCGGAGCTGGTGACGGAGCTGCTGCAANACCGCATCGGGCCGTCCAACCTCCTGCGGGAGGAGGCGGAGGCCCTGCTTGCGGGCATCGTGCTGGACACGAAGCACTTTGTCCTCCGCACCGGAGGGCGGACCTTCGAGGCGGCGGCCTTCCTCCGCCGTGCGGGGGCCGACACGGCGGACGTGCAGCGCCTCTTCCAGGGGGACCTGGAGGGCATGGTGTCCAAGTACGATATTGTCCGCCAGGCGGAGTTGTACCGGCCCGACGTGGCCCTGGCCGTGGTAGGTCAGGACGGCGTGGACCGGGTGGCCGCCGCCCAGGCGGCGGACGAGCTTTTGACCTTGAAGGGGGTCAAGGCCTCCTTTGTGGTATACCGCAGCGGGACGGCCATCCTGATGAGCGGGCGGTCCNTGGGGGAGATCAACGTCCAGGTGATTCTGGAGGCCCTGGGCGGCGGCGGCAACTCCGCCACCGCCGGAGGCCGGATTGAAAACGGGGACATTCTGGACGTGCGGGAGCGGCTGACCCAGGCCATCGACGCTTATTTTGAGAAGTGAGAAAGTTCTGTCCAANTGCCAGCAGACCTGGGAGAATGGCCTGGTCAGGGGACCAGGCCCCACAAAGGAAGCCCCAGCTCCTTTTGATAGTGCTCAGCATCTCGCTTTTCACTTCTCCTGACAGCGGAAAGATCCCTGTAGAAGCACTCTTTAGAAGCACCAGCTTTTTGATGCAGCATGTTCCTTTAGCGGCAAAGACCTTCTCTGTGGGGCCTGACCCCCTGGTCAGGCCATTCCCATGGAAGCTCCAGGCCCATAGGAATCAAGCAATATAAAAAACCGGAAAGGAAGTTATCCATATGAAAGTCATTTTACAGCAGGATGTCAAAGGCCAGGGCAAGAAGGGCCAGATGGTGGAGGTCTCCGAGGGCTATGCCCGGAACTTCCTCCTGCCCCGGAAGATGGCCGTTCCCGCCACGGCGGACGCCATCAACACCATGAACCTGAAAGAGAAGGCGAAAAAGGCCGAGGAGGCCCGCCAAAAAGCCCTGGCGGAGGAGACCGCCGAAAAGCTCAAGGAGTGCATGGTGAAGCTCACGGCCCGGGCCGGGGCGGGCGGCAAGCTTTTCGGGGCCGTCACCACCAAGGAAATCTCCGAGGGGCTCCAGAAGCAGTTCGGCATTGACATTCCCAAGCAGAAGCTGGTGCTGGAGGACCCCATTAAGGCCTTCGGCAACTACGAGGNCAAGGCCCGGCTGGGCTTTGAGGTGGTTGCCACCGTTTACGTATCCGTGTTTGAGGAAAAATAACGCCCGATAGAGAGGGAGGCGGTTCGCCATGGCAAACGAAGACCTGCTCCTNCGCCAGATGCCCCACAGCCTGGAGGGGGAGCAGGCGGTGCTGGGGTCCATGCTCATCGACCCGGACTNNGTGAAAANCGTGATGGACCGGCTCCGCCCCGGGGACTTCTACCTCCGGCAGAACCGGGAGATTTTCGAGACGATCTACACCATGTTCTCCTACGCCCGGCCCATCGACGGCATCACCGTCTNTGGGGAGATGGNGAAGGCCGGGCTCACCGACGNCAACACCCGCTCCTACCTGGCCCAGCTGATGGAGATTACCCCCACCAGCGCNAACGTGCTGGAATATGCCGCCATCGTCCGGGACAAGGCCCTGCTCCGGCTAGTTGCCCAGGCGGCGGGGGAGATCACCGCCCTGGTCCAGGAGGGCATGGGCGAGGCGGGGGAGATCCTGGAGGCCTCGGAGCAAAAGATCTACGCCATCCGCCGGGGCCAGAGCGCCCAGGAGATGGTACCCCTGCGGCAGGTCCTCCCCGACGTGCTGGACCGGCTGGGCGAGATGAGCGAGCACGAGAACCATCTCCCCGGCCTCTCCACGGGCCTCTCCGCCATTGACCAGAAAATCACGGGGCTGAACAAGTCGGACCTCATTCTCCTGGCGGCCCGGCCCGGCATGGGCAAGACCTCCCTGGCGCTGAACGTGGCGCTGAACGTGGCCCGGGAGGGAAAGACCGTGGCGGTCTTCTCCCTGGAGATGTCCCGGGAGCAGCTGGCCACCCGGCTCCTCAGCTCCGAGGCCCTGGTGGAGAACAACCGCCTGCGCACCGGCCTCCTCCGGGAGACGGACTGGGAGAAGATTGCCGGGGCGGCCACGGTGCTGAACCGGCTGGACATCCGCATTGACGACAACCCCCTTTTGTCCGTGGCGGACATGAACGCCAAGTGCCGCCGCCTGGAGGGCCTGGCTCTGGTGGTGGTGGACTACCTCCAGCTGATGACCTCCGCCGGGGGCGGCCGGGGGGGCGAGAACCGCCAGCAGGTGGTGTCCGACATGTCCCGGATGCTGAAAATCATGGCCAAGGAGCTGAATGTGCCGGTCATCTGCCTGAGCCAGCTCTCCCGCGCCAACGAGAAGCGGGACGACAAGCGGCCCATGCTCTCGGACCTCCGGGAATCCGGCGCCATCGAGCAGGACGCGGACATCGTGCTGTTTTTGTACCGGGACGACTATTACAACGAGGATTCGGAAAAGCACAATATTGCGGAGTGTATCGTGGCGAAGAACCGCCACGGGGAAACCGGCAAGGTGGAGCTCCGCTGGATGCCGGAGTACACCCAGTTCTCCACCCTGGACAAGCGCTATGACGACGAGGACTGAGCTTTTGAAGCGGGCCCCCCGGACGGTTCTGCCCCGGGCGGGACAGCGGGTGCTTTGCGCCGTGTCCGGGGGCTTGGACTCTATGTGCCTGCTCCACATGCTGGAAGCGTGGTGCGAAGAGCGGGGCGGGCAGGCCGCCGCCGCCCACTTCAACCACCGGCTCCGGGGCGCGGCGGCGGACCNGGACGAGGAATTTGTCCGGGAGACCTGCGCCCGGTGGGGGATTCCCCTGTCCGTGGGCCGGGAGGATGTGGGGGAATACGCCAAGCGGGAGGGGCTTTCCACGGAGGAGGCCGCCCGGAATCTGCGGTATGCCTTTTTGCGCCGGACGGCGGCGGAGCGGGAGTGCGAATGCCTTTACACCGCCCACCACGCCGGCGACAACGCGGAAACCGTCCTGCTGAACCTGATCCGCGGGACGGGCCTGACGGGCCTCACGGGCATGGACTGGGAGCGGGACGGGCTCTGCCGCCCCCTGCTGTNCGTGACCCGGGAGGAGCTGGAGGCCTACGCCGCCGAATGGAAAATTCCCCATATCGAAGACGCGACCAACGCCGACCCGGAGGCCGCCGCCCGAAACCTNCTGCGGCTCCAAGTGATGCCGCTATTAAAGGAACTGAATCCCCGGGCGGTGGAACACATTTGCGGCACGGCGCGGCGGCTCCGGGGCGTAGACCGCTCCCTGGAGCAGGATGCCGCCGCCCGCACGGCCCATGTGGAGGTGCAGGAGGGCCGGGTAACCCTCTCCATGGAGGCGCTGGCGGCGGCTCCGGCAGCGGTCCGGTCCCGGATGCTGCTGCGGCTTTTTGACCTTTTAGGCGTGGGGCGGAAGGATGTTGGAGCGGCCCACCTGGAGGCGTTGATGGACCTGGCCCGCCGCACAGCTTGGGGGAAGGAGGGGCGGCTGAGCCTCCCTCATGGCATCACCGCCCGCTATTGCCGCCGGTGGCTGATTTTGGAGACCCGGCCCCAGATTTTGACGGAGGTCCAGCTGGTCCCGGGGCGGGCCCTTCACTGGGGGGACTATGCCCTGACTTTGCTGGACAGACCGGAGGGAGAGGGAATTTCCTTCTTCTGGCGGGGAAGGCCGGGGCAGAGCCCGGTGGTCACGGCGGCCCCCTGCCCGCCGGGAGCGCGTTTGACCCTGCCGGGGGCCCGGGGGAGCCGGAGCGTGAAGCGGCTTTGCCTGGACCGCCGCATTTCCCTGGCGGAGCGGGACCGCCTGCCCGCCATTTATGTGGAAGGCAAGCTGGCCGCCGTGTGGCGGCTGGGCGTGGATGCTGCTTTCGCGCCGGAAGGCCGGGAGCCCTGCCGGTTTATCAAAATTGAGAAAACAAAACAACAGATTGAGGAGGACGGACATGATGCGCAGTGAAATGGAGCAAGATATCCTGAAGGTGCTGGTGACCGAGGAGGAGCTGAAGGCCCGGGTAGCGGAGATGGGCGAGGAGCTCTATGAGAAGTTTCAGGGGAAAAAGCCGCTGTTCCTGGGGGTCTTGAAGGGCAGCTTCGTCTTTATGACGGACCTGGTCCGGGCCTGCCAGCTCAAGAGCGATGTGGAATTCATCGCCGTCAGCTCTTACGGAAACGCGACGGCCTCCTCCGGCCGGGTGCAGATTGACCNCGNTCTCCGCCAGGACATCACCGGGCGGCATCTGATCATCGTGGAGGACATCCTGGACTCCGGCAACACCCTGGCCTTTTTGAAGCAGTATTTCCTGACCAAGGGGGCGGCGTCCATCACCATCGTCACGCTGCTGGACAAGCCCGCCCGGCGNGAGANGGCCATCACCGCCGATCTCTCCGGCTTCACGGTGCCCGACGAGTTCGTGGTGGGCTATGGCCTGGACTACGCCCAGCTGTACCGGAATATCCCTTACATCGGCGTGCTGAAGCCGGAGGTCTACGCCGGGAAGTAACACCCCGCTGTCACGGGACAGCCTAAAGGAGGAATGCCGTCGTGTCCAAGCAAAACCGTACGTCCAACCTCAGCTTTTTGATGCTGGGGCTGGTGATCCTGCTGTGCCTGAGCTGGGTCTGGCAGCTGAACAGCCAGAGCGAGCGGATGGAGTTCTCCCAGGTGGAGCAGCTTTTCCGCCAGGAGAAGGTGGAGTCCTTCGTCATCCGGGACAACACCCTGCTGATGACGCTGCGGGGAGAGCCGGAGGGCCGGAACACCCTGCGCTATGAGCTCTACGACTTCGACCTGTTCTACGACAGCCTGGGGGAACTGGTGGAGAAGCAGGCCGCCAAGGGGATCATCACCTCTTACGACTACCAGCAGGACCACTCGACGAACTGGCTGGAGATCCTCCTGCCCTTCCTCCTGACGGCGGCGCTGATCGGCGGCATGGGCTACCTCTTCCTCCTCCGGGGCCAGGGGGGCGGCATGGGGGCGGACCGCATGGCCCGCTTCGGCTCCGCCCGGACCCGGGTCCTCTCGGAGAAGGACAAGAAGGTCCGCTTTGAGGACGTGGCCGGGGCGGAGGAGGAAAAGGAAGAGCTTCAGGAGATTGTGGAGTTCCTCCGGGACCCCCGGCGGTTCATCTCCCTGGGGGCCCGCATCCCCAAGGGCGTGCTGCTGGTGGGCCCTCCGGGCACGGGCAAGACCCTGCTTGCCAAGGCCGTGGCCGGGGAGGCCGGGGTGGGCTTCCTCTCCATCTCCGGCTCCGACTTTGTGGAGCTGTACGTGGGCGTGGGCGCGTCCCGGGTCCGGGNCCTCTTTGACCAGGCCAAGAAGACCTCCCCCGCCATTGTCTTCATTGACGAAATCGACGCCGTGGGCCGCCAGCGGGGCACCGGCGTGGGCGGCGGCCATGACGAGCGGGAGCAGACCCTGAACCAGCTCCTGGNGGNGATNGATGGCNTTNCCGCCAACGAGGNCGTGGTGGTCCTGNCGGCNACCAACCGCGCGGACGTGCTGGACCCGGCGCTGCTGCGGCCCGGGCGGTTTGACCGGCAGATTTACGTGGGCCTCCCTGACATCAAGGGCCGGGAGGACATTTTGAAAATCCATGTGAAGGGCAAGCCCCTGTCCGAGGATGTGGACCTCCGGACNCTGGCCCAGGGCACCGCCGGGNTCNCCGGGGCGGNTTTGGAAAACCTGGTGAACGAGGGGGCCCTGCTGGCCGCCCGGCTGGACCGGGACTATATCACCATGGCGGACTTCCGCCAGGCGGAGATCAAGGTCATCGCCGGGCCGGAAAAGCGGAGCCGGGTCATCTCCTCCCATGAGCGGGAGCTCACCGCCTGGCNCGAGGCAGGCCACGCCGTGGTCATGGAGACCCTGCCGGAGCACGACCCGGTAAATCAAATCACCATCGTCCCCCGGGGCCAGGCGGGCGGCATGACCATCGCCCTGCCGGAGGAGGACCGGAGCTTCCTTTCCAAGCGCTATCTGGAGGACCGGATTGTAGCCCTGCTGGGGGGCCGGATGGCGGAAAAGCTGTGCCTGGGGGACATCTCCACCGGGGCGGGCAGCGACATCCAGCGGGCCACGGATATCGCCCGGAAGATGGTGGCGGTGTACGGCATGAGCGAAACCATCGGCTCGGTCTGCTTTGAGGGAGGGCACGACGAGGTGTTCATCGGTCGGACCATGAGCCAGGGCCGGAGCTATTCCGAGGCCGTGGCCGCTCAGATCGACGAGGAGGTCCGCCGGGTGGTGGACGAGGCCGGGCGGCGCTGCGAGGACATCCTGACGGAGAAGCGGGCCATCCTGGACGCCGTGGCGGCGTACCTTCTGGAGCATNAAACCATGGAGAGGGATGCGTTTTTGGAGGTCTACGGCGGAAAGCCACCGGCAGAAGAACCGGAGGAATAAACAGAAACCAGCCGGGAGCGCACTCCTGGCTGGTTTCGTTTCCGGGGAGGGAACAGTATGGTGGAATATTTCCAGGGCGGCGGGGCGGAAGTGATTGTCTGCCAGGGGTCTGCGCTGTCCTATCCCTGGCACAGCCACGTTTCAACGCTGACCCTGGGCGCCGTTCTGGAAGGGGTGGTGGAGCTGGAGACGGACCAGGGCACAGGGATTTACCGGGAGAACGGCCTGTTTGCCCTTCCGCCCTACATGCCCCACAGCTTGAAAGCCGGATCTCCCTATACGCTGGTGAGCCTGTGCGTCCGCAAGGCCCCGGCGGCNTCCGGCGTGTTCCGGGAGGCGCGGGAGAGCGCCGCTGCCCTTTTGAGAAGGGCTGTTGGACTGCCGGAGNTGGAGGAACGGCTGCTGGAGGAGTTGTCCCTCTTGTCCGGGCGGAGAAGCGGAGAAGGAGAGGGTCCTCTGGCGGAGCTCCGGGCGCGTTTGGAGAGGGAACCGGAGCTTCCCTGCAGCCTGGAGGACATGGCGGAGCTGGCCTGCATGAGCAAATACCACCTGGTCCGGGCCTTCCGGCGGGAGGCGGGGCTGACGCCCCATCGGTTTCAGCTCCAGAACCGGGTCCGAAAGGGCCAGCGGCTGCTGGCGGGACCGGCTACCGTGGCGGACGCCGCCGCTGCGGCGGGCTTCTGCGACCAGAGCCACTTCGACCGTCAGTTCAAGCGCCTGGTGGGCCTGACCCCGGCGGCCTACAAGCGGTCCTGCACCGCGTTTTCCGGACCTTAAAGAAGGGCCGGGATGAATTTGGCTAACAGGCAGAGTCCCTCCGGCCCCGCCTCCACCCGATGGGGCTCTTCCTTGGGAAGGATGGAAACGACGCCTGGCTCATAGACGAGCCGGGCTCCGCCGCTCAGGCAGACGCCGCTTCCGGCGGCGACTTCGTGAAGCTCCGTCTGGGTGGGGTGGGCG
>NZ_CAJMXG010000033.1:0-19222 GCF_905219725.1 Oscillibacter sp. CU971 | reverse complement strand
ATTCCCGGGGGCATCCCCCAGCGGGACCGGCTGGAGAGCGGCGTGGTCCAGGGCATGGCCTACGGCATCCACCGTTACGCCGGGCCCAAGCCCCCCGTCTGGTCCGTCCACTCCTACCGGCTGACGGTTTACGCCCTGGACTGCGTCCTGGGCCTGAGCTCCAACGCCCGGAAGAAGCACTTCCTCAAGGCGGCGGAGAGCCATATCCTGCAAAAGGGCAGCCTGACGGCGAAATTTGGATGACATGACCGGGAACCGGGGAGGCTGTGCCTCCCCGGTTCCGCCTCTTGCGCTTTTCCTAGAGATGTGCTATACTTTAAAGCGTGAAATCACCGCCGGCAAAGGAGGAATCCTCTATGAATTTTGTCTTCATCTCCCCCAACTTCCCCGAGGCCTACCGCTGGTTTTGCGTCCGCCTGAAGGAGAACGGCGTCAATGTCCTGGGCGTGGGGGACGCGCCCTATGACTTNNNGCACCCGGACCTNAAGCGGGCTTTGACCGAGTACTACCGGGTGGACAGCTTGGAGGACTATGACCAGGTCCTCCGGGCCGTGGGGTACTTTACCGGGCGCTATGGGAAGATCGACTGGCTGGAGAGCAACAACGAGTACTGGCTGGAGCTGGACGCCCGGCTGCGGACAGACTTCCACATCACCACCGGGCCCCGGGCCCATGAGATCGAAAAGTACAAGAGCAAGCTGGCCATGAAGGAATACTACAAAAAGGCGGGCATTCCCTGCGCCCGGTGCGCCCCGGTGACGGACCTGGACGCGGGCCTGGCCTTCGTCCGGGAAGCCGGGTATCCCGTCGTCGTCAAGCCGGACAACGGCGTGGGAGCCGTGGCCACCTGGAAGCTGGAAAACGAGGAGGACCTGCGCCGCTTCTTCCAGGCCCCGCCGGAGGCCCCCTATCTTATGGAGGAGTATGTCTCCGGCTCCGTCACCACCTACGACGGCATCTGCAACTCCAAAGGAGAAGTCCTCTTCGCCGCCAGCCATGTGACCCGGAATTCCATTATGGACATGGTGAACAAGCATGTGCCCACGTACTACTACGTGGACAAGGAGGTCCCACCGGACGTGGAGGCCGCGGGCAAAGCCGCGCTGAAAGCCTTCGGCGCGTCCAGCCGCTTCTTCCACCTGGAGTTCTTCCGCCTGACGGAGGCGAAGGAGGGCCTGGGAAGCGTGGGGGACATCGTGGCCCTGGAGGTCAACATGCGCCCCGCCGGGGGCTACACCCCGGACATGCTGGACTTCAGCCAGAGCGTGGACGTATATCAGATTTGGGCGGACATGGTGGCCTACGACCGTCTGCGCCACACCTACATCGGCCCCCGCCGTTACTGCGTCTACGCCGGGCGGCGGGACGGGGTGCGCTACGACATTTCCCTGGGCCAGCTGGAGGCCCGGTGCGGCGACCGGGCCCGGCTCTTCACCCGGATGCCCGACGCCCTGGCGGGNACCATGGGAAACCAGGTGGCCATCGCCTGTTTTGACACCATGGAGGAAGTGGATCTCTTTGTCAAGGCGGCCTTCCGCCTGCGGGACGGGGGATAAGCCGGGCTGAGGCGGCCTTTGGGCCGCCTCAGTTTTTTCTGGGGGGCGAAAATTTTTTTACGGAAACGGAAACTNTTCTNCNCGGAGCGCCGTCTATCTATCAGAAGCAGACCACAAGGCCATTTTGACACAAGGAGATTTGACATGAAAAAGAAGATTCTCGCGCTGACTTTGGCGCTGGCCCTTTCCCTGTCCCTGGCCGCCTGCGGCGGCAAGGACGCCCCCNGCCAGGACGCGGATTCCGGCGTTCCCGAGGTGAACGCCCCCGAGGGCGGCGCTCCCGAAGACGACGCTCCCGAAGGCGGCGGAACCGATGCTCCGGATGCCTCCGNCCCCGAGGACGNCGGTACGGATTCCCCGGAAACGGAGGCCTCGGAGGAGATTAACCTCTCCGCCTTTTACAACACCCTCCGGGAAGGGAACATCTGGCCGGAGCTGATGGACCTGACCACAGACGCGAACATGAAGGAGCTGCTGGACAGCTACTACCCCGGCCTCGCGGAGATCGCCGCCAAGCAGCGGAGGGTCTATATTGCCGCCATATCTGCCGCCGTGGGTGAAATCGCCCTGGTGGAGGTGGAGAACGCCGAAGACGTGCAGGCCGTGGAAGACATCTTCCAGGCCCGGATTGACTACCAGGTGGGAGACGATGCGACCCCCGGCGGAGCCTGGTATCCCGAGACCATCGAGGGCTGGAAGACCAAGTCCCGGATTGTCAGCCACGGCAATTACGTGATGCTGGCGGTGGGGGACGCCTCCGCCTCCGCCGTGGAGGAATTCGAGGCACTGTTCGCCTAACGAAAAAGAGACGGAAGGGGATTTTCCCTTCCGTCTCTTTTTTGCGCTTACAGGTTTTTCAGCACGCCGCTTTCTTCGTTGAAGGCGTTGATCAGCTCGTCCAGATCCTTGGCCTGGGCGTGGACCGCGTCCCAGGTGCCCTCGGTGTCGTACCACAGGGCGTTGAGGNCGTGCATGTNCTTGCCCTGCTGTTCCACCCAGGTGTAGTATTTCAGGTGGTGGACCCNCNTNCGGTCCGCNTAGGTCAGNNCGATGAGGTTGTCGGTCTTGAGCCCCAGGATGTGGAGGTTGTGGTCCAGCCGGGCCTCCTCTCCGGTGTACGCGTCGAACTGGTCGTTCAGCTCCTGAATCCGGCTCCGGTACATGACGGCGGAGTCCGTCAGGACGGNGCCCACCACGTCCCGGCTGGTGAACTCGTAGTACTTCGCCATCTTGATGCAGCACAGCACGTTGGCGATGCCGGAGATGCCAAGCCAGGTCAGCTTTTCCACCAGCGCCGGGTCCAGCTTGAGGGTGTGGAGCAGGTAGTCCTGACCCTCGGGAGTGTTGAACAGGCGGAGGAGCCGCTGGGAGTCCTCGTCGTCAATGGCGATGGCCATATCCGTATTTTTTACATTGTGAATCCAGGGGATATGCTTGTCTCCGATGCCCTCGATCCGGTGGCCGCCAAAGCCGTTGTTCAGAATCGTGGGGCACTGGAGGGCCTCGCCCACGCCCAGCTTCAGGTGGGGATAGCGCTCTTTCAGCAGATCGCCCGCGCTCATGGTGCCGGCGGAGCCGGAGGTGAAGCAGGCGCCGGCGAAGCGGTCCCCGGGACGCTTGACGGACTCGAACACGTCCGCCAGGGCGGTGCCGGTGACGTTGTAGTGCCAGAGGGGGTTCCCCATCTCCTCGAACTGGTTGAAGATCATGTACTGGGGGTCCTGCTTGAGCTCGTTGGTCTTGTCGAAGATCTCTTTCACGTTGGACTCGCAGCCGGGGGTGGCGATGACCTCCGCCCCGATCTCATGGAGCCAGTCAAAGCGCTCCTGGCTCATTTCCGCCGGGAGAATCGCCACGCCCTGGGCCCCAAGGAGCTTGGAGTTGAACGCGCCGCCCCGGCAGTAGTTGCCGGTGGAGGGCCAGACGGNCGTGTGGACGTCCACGTCGAACTGGCCCGTCACCAGCCGGGGGGCAAGGCAGCCGAAGGAGGCCCCGACTTTATGGCAGCCCGTGGGGAACCACTTGCCCACCATGGCGACGATACGGCAGGGNACGCCGGTGAGCTCCGGGGGAAGCTCAATGTAGTTGGGGACGTCCTGGAAGAGGCCGCCGGACTTCTTGGCCTCGTTCTTCCAGGTGACCCGGAAGAGGTTCAGGGGGTTCACGTCCCAGAGGCCCACGGCTTTCAGCTTGTCCTGGACCTTGCCGGGGATGGTCTCCGGGTGCTGCATTTGGGCGATGGTGGGGATGAGGATGTTGTTTTCCCGGGCTTTTTTCAGGTTGTGCTCCAGGCCTTGGCGGTGGATGGTGAGATCGATCATACTAAGTTCCCTCCTGTTTGTTCATGTCAATATAGGAATACAGGGTATACTTGGAAATGCCGAAGTATTTTGCCACCTTGTCGCCGGACTTGGTGATAAGGAAGGCCCCGTTTTGGCTGAGGAACTGGATGGCCTTTACCTTGTCCTCCTTGTTCATCACGGCGGCGGGCTTGCCCACCAAGGCCACGGACTGCTGGATCAGCTCGTCCAGCAAATCGCTGACGTTGGTGATGCGCTCCGGCTCGGAAGGGACCTCCTCCCCGGTGGAGGTCAGGTCGTGGAGGGCCTCCTCCATGAGGATGAGGCGGGAGATGTCGTAGTTGATAGCCAGGATGGCGGAGACCTTCCCCTTCCGGTCCCGGATATAGACGGTGGAGGATTTCAAAATCTTCCCGTCCGGGGTTTTGGTGAGGTAGCAGAGGTGGTCCTTGGGCTCCGGGTCCTGGGTGCGCAGCTGCTCCATCACCACGTTGGACGCGCCGTCCCCCACCTTCCGGCCCGACACATGGCCGTNGGCGATAAAGACGATGGAGCGGTCCGGGTCCCGGCTTAAATCGTGGATGGCCACCTCGCAGTTGGAACCGAATTGGGCGGCGATGCCGGCGGCTACCTGGCGCAGCAGCTCCAGCTTGCTGTTTTCCGTGGGTGCTCCCCCCTTTTCAGGCTGATTTTTGGATAAAGACACCGATTCATACTAGCATCATACCACGAAGTTTCGGAGAAATCAACAGCAATTCAAAAAAATTTTTTGGTTTTCTAAAATTTTGTTTGACAACGGGAAATCTTGTGCTATGATAGGGTTATAGGGAACAGGCGGCGAGGTCGCAAAGCCGTCAACATAAAATAAAAACGGAGGTCTGCATCATGGATTTCGAGAAGATCAAGTCGGCCGCGGAGGGCTACAAGGCGGAGATGTCCCGGTTCCTGCGGGACATGATTTCCCACCCCAGCGAGAGCTGCGAGGAAAAAGAAGTGGTGATGTGCATCAAGGCCGAGATGGAGAAGCTGGGCTTTGACAAGGTGGAAATCGACGGCCTGGGCAACGTCATCGGCTGGATGGGCCAGGGCGAAAAAATCATTGCCATCGACTCCCACATCGACACCGTGGGCATCGGAAACATTGACAACTGGGAAGCGGACCCCTNCAAGGGCTATGAGACGGACGATATCATCTTCGGCCGGGGCGGCAGCGACCAGGAGGGCGGCATGGCCTCCGCCGTGTACGGGGCGAAAATCATGAAGGACCTGGGGCTCATCCCCGAGGGCTATAAGATCATGGTGGTGGGCTCCGTCCAGGAAGAGGACTGCGACGGCATGTGCTGGCAGTACATCGTCAACAAGTACTTCCAGGGCCCGGAGGACGCCCGGAGCAAGATTGAGTTCGTGATCTCCACCGAGCCCACCGACGGCGGCATCTACCGGGGCCACCGGGGCCGCATGGAAATCCGGGTGGACGTGAAGGGCGTTTCCTGCCACGGCTCCGCCCCCCACCGGGGCGACAACGCCATCTACAAGATNGCCGACATCCTCCAGGACGTTCGGGCCCTGAACGAAAACGGCGACGGCCCCTCCAACGCCGTCAAGGGCCTTGTCAAGATGCTGAATCCGGAGTTCAACCCCGAGCATTACGAGGACGCCCAGTTCCTGGGCCGGGGCACCTGCACCACCAGCCAGATTTTCTACACCTCCCCCAGCCGCTGCGCCGTGGCGGACAGCTGTTCCATCTCCATCGACCGGCGCATGACAGCCGGGGAGACCTGGGACTCCTGCCTGGAGGAAATCCGCCANCTGCCCAGCGTGAAGAAATACGGGNACGACGTGAAGGTCTCCATGTACATGTACGACCGTCCCGCCTGGACGGGAACCGTCTATGAGACGGAGTGCTTCTTCCCCACCTGGATCAACAAGNCCGGCGCGGCCCATGTCCAGGCCCTGGTGGACGCCCACCACGCCCTTTGGGGCCAGGAGCGCATCGGCCACGCCGACGCGGACCAGGCCAAGGACGCCATGCACCTGCGCACCGGCCGCCCCCTGACGGACAAGTGGACCTTCTCCACCAACTGCGTGTCCATCCAGGGCCGGTACGGCATCCCCTGCGTGGGCTTCGGCCCCGGCGCGGAGTCCCAGGCCCACGCCCCCAACGAGATTACCTGGAAGCAGGACCTGGTGACCTGCGCCGCCCTGTACGCCGCCGCCATCCCCCTGTACAAGCCGGAGAACAAGACCGCCGACGTGACGGAGTTCCGCCAGAGCCTGACGGACAACGACATCAAATAATCATACCCAATCACAGATTCTAATTATTAAAATAAAGGGGTACAACACTATGTCTAAGACCATCGAGCTGGCGCAGCACCTGGAGAAGCTGCACATCAACAATATGTACAAGTCCGACTTCTACTGGACCTGGGACAAGACCGACGAGGAGCTGGACGCCATCTTCACCGTGGCCGACGCCCTGCGGGATCTCCGGGAGCGGAACAAGTCCACCCGGATCTTTGACTCCGGCCTTGGCATCTCCATCTTCCGGGACAATTCCACCCGGACCCGGTTCTCCTTCGCCTCCGCCTGCAACCTGTTAGGGCTCACCGTTCAGGACCTGGACGAGAAGAAATCCCAGATTGCCCACGGCGAAACCGTCCGGGAGACCGCCAACATGGTTTCCTTCATGGCCGACGTCATCGGCATCCGGGACGACATGTTCATCGGAGAGGGCCACAAGTACCAGAAAACCTTCATGGACGCCGTGAAGGAAGGTTACCGGGACGGCATCCTGGAGCAGCAGCCCACCCTGGTAAACCTCCAGTGCGACGTGGACCACCCCACCCAGTGCATGGCCGACATGCTCCACATCATCCACCAGTTCGGCGGCGTGGAGAACCTCAAGGGCAAGAAAATCGCCATGACCTGGGCCTACTCCCCCTCCTACGGCAAGCCTCTGTCCGTTCCCCAGGGCGTCATCGGCCTCATGACCCGCTTTGGCATGGACGTGGTGCTGGCCCATCCCGAGGGCTATGACGTGATGCCCGAGGTGGAGGAAATCGCCAAGAAGAACGCCGCCGCCACCGGCGGAAGCTACAAAAAGGTCGCAACGATGGAAGAGGCCTTCCAGGACGCGGACATCGTGTATCCCAAGAGCTGGGCTCCCTTCGCCGCCATGGAGGAGCGGACCAAGCTCTATCAGGCCGGGGATCAGGCGGGCATCGACGCCCTGGAGAAGAAGCTCCTGGCCCAGAACGCCCAGCACAAGGACTGGACCTGCTCCGAGGAGATGATGAAGAAGACCCGGAACGGCTCCGCCCTGTACCTCCACTGCCTCCCCGCCGACATCACCGGCCTGAGCTGCCCCGAGGGCGAGGTGGACAACTCCGTCTTCGACCGCTACCTGGTGCCCCTGTACAAGGAAGCCAGCTACAAGCCCTATGTCATCGCGGCCATGATCATGATGAGCAAGGTGAAGGACCCCGTGTCCGCCCTGATGGCCCTGGACGCCGCCGGCAAGCGGAAGTTCTTCTGAGAGGCCGCGCATCATGGGTAAACGTATCGTAGTCGCTCTGGGCGGCAACGCCNTGGGCAATANCCTGCCGGAGCAGATGGCGGCGGTGAAGCAGACCGCCAGGGCCATTGTGGACCTGATTGAGCAGGGCCACCAGGTGGTCATCGCCCACGGCAACGGCCCCCAGGTGGGCATGATTCAAAACGCCATGACCGAGCTGACCCGCTCGGACCCCGAGAAGTATATCCCCTGCCCCCTGTNCGTGTGCGTGNCCATGAGCCAGGGCTACATTGGCTATGACCTTCAGAACGGACTGCGGGAGGAGCTGCTGGACCGCGGCATCAACAAGGGGGTTGCCACCGTGCTCACCCAGGTGGAGGTGGACCCCCACGACCCCGCCTTCCAGAATCCCACCAAGCNCANCGGCGCCTTCATGACCAAGGAAGAGGCCGACGCCCTGGTGAAGGAGCGGGACTACAAGGTGGTGGAGGACGCCGGGCGGGGCTACCGCCGGGTGGTGGCCTCTCCCAAGCCGGTTTCCATTGTGGAAATCCAGTCCATCCAGGACATGGTGGAGGCCGGGCTGGTGGTCGTGGCCTGCGGCGGCGGCGGCATCCCCGTCTTCAAGACCGAGGGGCACCACCTCAAGGGCGCGGCAGCGGTCATTGACAAGGACTTTGCCAGCGAGAAGATGGCCGAGCAGCTGGACGCCGACGTGCTGATCATCCTTACCGCCGTGGAAAAGGTGGCGGTGAACTTCGGAAAGCCGGACCAGAAGTGGCTGGACAGCCTCACCCCGGAGGAGGCCCGGCGCTACATGGACGAGGGGCAGTTCGCCCCCGGGTCCATGCTGCCCAAGGTCCAGGCGGCGGTGCAGTTTGCCGAGTCCCGCCCGGGCAGGATGGCCCTCATCACCCTGCTGGAAAAGGCCAAGGCCGGCATCGCCGGGGAAACCGGCACCTCCATTTCCCTCTAATCTTCATATCCGACCAACGACGCCCGCCGGAAAACCGGCGGGCGTTGTCTGCAAAAAAGCTGTGCGGTCTGATACCGCATCCTGGAAAAATCTCCGTCATTTTTGACGAGAACAGCTGTGGAAATTCACGGGTATTCGTGAATTTATCCGGAAAACGGAAGGAATCCAATTTTTTTGTTGCGCTTTGCGCGCCGGACATGTATAATAACGACTCAAGACAGGCGAAGTCCCCTTGCCGGGGAGGNCGCCGAAGGGCCGCTTTGCGCGGCGGAGGGAACGCACAATGATGACGATGCACGCTCTGAACAGCATNCTGGGCCTGTACATTATTCTGGTTCTGGTACTGGTAGTTTTGCCGCCGAAACAGAATAGTGCGTTTGGTCATGCGCGAAACAAGGGCGTGATAANCGGTTTTCCCAAAACAGCGTAACCGCCGGTCCCCCAAAACCGGAACTCTTGCAAGTCCGTGGCCCGACAAGGGACACGGGCTTTTTTGCTTTCCACACCGAAAGGAGATGCTGAGCATGGAACTGACAGGCGCGCAGATTTTGATGGAGGGCCTGGCCCGGGAGGGCGTGGAGCGGATCTTCGGCTACGCCGGGGCCACCATCTGCCCCATTGCCGACGCCCTGCGGGAGGACCCGAACATCGACTATACCCTGGTCCGCACGGAGCAGAACGCCGGGCACATGGCCTCCGGCTACGCCCGGGTGACGGGGAAGACGGGGGTGTGCATCGTCACCTCCGGCCCGGGGGCCANGAACCTCATCACAGGCGTGGCCACGGCCTATATGGACTCCATCCCCCTGGTGGCCATCACNGGCCAGGTGCCCTCCAACCTCCTGGGGCGGGACATCTTCCAGGAGGTGGACATCACCGGGGCGGTGACCCCCTTTACCAAGCACTGCTATTTGGTGAAGGACGCCGCCCAGCTTCCGGTCGTCTTGAAAGAGGCGTTCCACATCGCCTCCACGGGCCGGCCCGGCCCGGTGCTCATTGACATCCCCGTGGACGTGCAGGAGCAGCTGGTGCCGGACGTGGTCTTCCCGGAGGAGGTCCGCATCCGGGGCTATAACCCCAGCGTCCGGGGCAACGACAAACAGATTTCCAACGTGGCCGCGGCCATCGGCATGGCCCAAAGGCCGGTGATCTGCGCCGGGGGCGGCGTGTTCCTGGCCCATGCCGAGGAGGAGCTGCGGCAGTTTGCCGAGTACACCGGCATCCCGGTGGTCACGACGATGATGGGCCTCAGCCTCCTGCCTACGGAGCACCCGCTGAACATGGGCATGATCGGGGCCCACGGGAACAATACGGCCAACAAGGCCCTGGTAAAGTCGGACCTCCTCATTATGATCGGCACCCGGGTGGCGGACCGGGCCATCGTCTCTCCGGACGAGATTCAAAAGCGGATGGCCAATATCCACATTGATGTGGACCCCGCCGAAATCGGGAAAAACATGCAGTCCACCCTCCCCCTGGTGGGGAACGCCAAGGTGATCCTCCAGCAGCTGATGGAGCGGGGGGCCCGGGCGGAGTGCGGGGCGTGGCGGGAGATGCTCCAGGAGCTCCGCCGGACAAACCTGGGCCGGGGCTATCCCACGAAGGACGGGTACGTCTTCCCGGGCCGCCTTCTGCGGCTTTTGGGCGAGCGGTTGAGAGAGGACGCCGCCGTCTGCGTGGACGTGGGGCAGAATCAAATCTGGGCCTGCAAGCACCTGCGGCTCAACGGGGCCCGGTTTTTGACCAGCGGGGGGCTTGGCACCATGGGCTACGCCATCCCCTGCGCCGTGGGCGTAAAGACCGCCCAGCGGTCGCGGCAGGTGGTGGCCGTTTGCGGCGACGGGTCCTTCCAGATGTCCATGAACGAGCTGGCTGCCGTGAAGGCCGGAGGCTTTGATTTGAAAATTGTCCTTTTCCGCAAC
This sequence comes from Oscillibacter sp. CU971, assembly GCF_905219725.1. Classification (NCBI taxonomy): domain Bacteria; kingdom Bacillati; phylum Bacillota; class Clostridia; order Eubacteriales; family Oscillospiraceae; genus Oscillibacter; species Oscillibacter sp. CU971. The sequence goes on along the minus strand of NZ_CAJMXG010000033.1, from coordinate 8,951 downwards.
GGCGTCCTGGGCCTTGTGAACCAGATTCAGGGCAAGGAGCCCTACCACGGCCCCTTCGGCGTGCGGCTGGAGGGGGACCCGGATTTCGCCGCCATCGCCTCCGCCTACGGCGTCCCCAGCATGACGCTGCGGGATGAGGCCAAGGTGGAGGAGACGCTGGACCGCTTTTTGGCGAAGGAGGGGCCCTGCCTCCTCATCGCGGAGGTGAGCCCCGAGTGGAAAACCACGGACTGAGAGGGAGGACGGAAGGATGAAGCAGACAATTTCCATACTGGTAGAGAACCGGGCGGGCGTTTTGAACCGGGTGGCCAGCCTGTTCTCCCGCCGGGCCTTCAACATCGACTCCCTGGCGGTGGGCGTGACGGACGACCCCTCCCTGTCCCGGATGACCATTATTGTGGACAATGGGAACAGCGTGGTGGAGCAGGTGGAAAAGCAGCTGAACAAGCTGGTGGAGGTCATCAAGGTCCGCACCCTGGACGAGGGGAACATGATTGGCCGGGAATTGATGATCATAAAAGTCAGCGCCAACAAAAACAACCGGGAACACATCATGACCATCTGCGGCATCTGCGGGGCCAAGGCGGCGGACATTTCCCCCACCTCCATGACCCTGGAGATCTCCGACACCCCGGACCGGGTGGACGTGTTCGAGGAGATGATGCGGCCCTTCAACATTTTGGAGGTGGCCCGGACCGGAGTCATCGCCCTGCAAAAGGGCGGAGGAAAAATCTGACGGCATGAAGGAGTGACCACGATATGGATAAAGCACAGAAAAAAGCCCTGACGGAGGAGTGGAAGAACCGCCGCCCGGAGATGGGCGTCATCTCCCTGCGGTGCAGGGAGACGGCAGAGGTCTTCCTGGGAACCGCCAAGGACACGAAAGCGGCGTTCAACAGCGTCCGGGCCANNCTCTCCGGCGGCTTGCACCCCAACAAGCGGCTGATGGAGCTATGGAAGCAGTACGGCGAGGAGGGCTTTGCGTTCTCCGTGGCCGCCGAGCTGGAGTATGAGGACCCGCTGGAGGACCACAGCGAGGAGCTGGAGACGCTGCGGGAGCTGTGCCTGGCGGAGGACGAACACGCGGTGAAAATATGGAAATGAACCGCCGGAGGAGGAGAGTGCGCCTATGAAAATCAGAGCGACCGCGGCCATCATGGAGTGCCTGCTGGAGCAGGAGGTGGACACCGTCTTCGGCTATCCCGGCGGCACCATTTTGAACGTCTATGACGAGCTGTATCGGTACAAGGACAAGATTCACCACGTATTAACCGCCCACGAGCAGGGGGCGGCCCACGCGGCGGACGGCTACGCCCGGTCTACCGGGAAGGTGGGCGTGTGCTTCGCCNCCTCCGGCNCCGGAGTCANGAACCTGACCACCGGCATCGCAACCGCGTATCTGGATTCCTCCCCGGTGGTCTTTCTCACCTGCAACGTCACCGAGGCCACGTTGGGCAAGGACGCCTTCCAGGAGGTGGACATCACCGGCATCGCCATGCCGATTACGAAAGCCNCCTTNTTAGTCCGGNACCNGACGANGATTCCCGCCGTCATGCGCCAGGCCTTCGCCGTGGCCGCCAGCGGGCGGCCGGGGCCGGTGCTCATCGACTTTTTGAAAGACGTGACCTTCCCCAGCGTGGAGATTGAATATGAGTTCGTCCCCTGGCGGGAGAACCGGGGCTGTGCCGGANTGCGGGATCTGAACCGGGACCACGAGCTGAAAAAACCCACCCCCAACCAAGAGGACGTGGACATCCTCTTAGAGATGATTAAGCAGGCCCAGCGGCCCTTCGTTANCTGCGGCGTCGGCGTGGTGCTGGGCCGGGCGGACAAGGAATTCAAGGCGTTTGCCGAAAAGCTGGACGCCCCGGTAGCCATCAGCCNCATGGNCGGCGNCNGNTTCTCCGGAAGCCACCCCCTGACCACCGGCATGATCGGCATGCACGGCTCCAAGGCCTCCAACACCGCCTGTGACGAGTGCGACCTGCTCATCGCCGTGGGCTGCCGCTTCTCCGACCGGGTGGCCCTGAACCCGGCGACGTTTGCCCGCCAGGCGCAGATCTGCCAAATCGACATCGACCGGGCGGAGATTGACAAAAACGTGCTGACGGACCACCACATCATCGGCTCCGCCCGGCGGGTGCTGGCCATGCTGAACGAGAAGCTGCCCCAGTACGACCACAGCGAATGGAAGGCCCACATCCTGCCCCTCCGGGCCCCGTCGGTGGCCGAGGACAGCGACCACCTCACCCCCCAGCAGGTGCTGGAAACTATCCGGCTCCAGATGCCCGAGGACGCGGTGGTGGCCACGGACGTGGGCCAGCACCAGATGTGGGCCATCAAGTACCTCCACTTCCAGTACCCCGGCCAGATGCTGACCTCCGGCGGCTTCGGCACCATGGGCTTTGGCCTGGGGGCCGCCATCGGGGCCCAGACGGCCCACCCCGGCAAGCGGGTCTTCCACATCACCGGGGACGGGTGCTTCCGCATGAACTGCCACGAGCTGGCGACGGTCCAGCACTACGGGCTGCCCATCATAACCGTGGTCTTTAACAACGGCACCCNNGGCATGGTCCGCCAGTGGCAGAGCCTTATCTACGGAAAGCGCTACTCCGAAACCACCCTGGACNGGGGGCCGGATTTCGTGAAGCTGGCGGCGGCCTACGGCATCCGGGGCTTCCGGGTGAAGAGCAAGGAGGACATGGAGAAGGNCCTGGCCCAGGCCCTGGCGGCCCGGGAGCCGGCGGTCCTCGACTGTATGCTGGACATCGACGAGATGGTCCGGCCCATGGTGGCCTCCGGGTCCGAGATTACGGATTTCCTGCTGAGCGAAGGAGGAGAGTCATGAGAAAGCAATGGGACACGGAGAAGAAGCTCTACACCCTCTGCATCCTGACGGAGGACACCCCCGGCATCCTCAGCCAGGTGGCGAGGCTCTTCTCCCGGAAGGGCTATAACATCGAGTCCATCGTCTCCGGCGCCACGGACCGGCCCCACACCGCCCGCATCTCCATCGAGCTGCTGGCGGACGAGCTGNTGGTCAACCAGCTGGCNACNCAGTGCCGCAGGCTCCTGNGGGTTCAGGCGGTGAAGATCTTCGACGAGGAGACCTGCATCCGCCGGGAGATTGCCCTCATCAAGGTCCGGGCGGCGGACCACGGCACCCGGGACGAGATTATCCAGATGACCAACATCTTCCGGGGCCATATCAGCGACGTGGACAAGGAGTCCCTGACGGTCTGGGTCTTCGNCTCCCAGAGCAAGAACGCGGCGCTGATTCAGATGCTGGAGGACTTCGGCATCCTGGAGATTGCCAAGACGGGTACTATCGCCATCGANAGAGGGCGTAGCACGATATATGACGAGAGCAAATTNAAGGAGGAATATAANTATGGCNAGAATGTANTATNNAAAGGACTGCGACCTGGGCAAGCTGGACGGGAAGAAAATCGGCATCATCGGCTACGGCTCCCAGGGCCACGCCCATGCCCTGAACCTGAAGGAATCCGGCTGCGACGTGTGCGTGGGCCTGCGCCAGGGCTCCAAGAACTGGGCGGGCGCCGAAGCGGCGGGGCTGAAGGTTCAGACCGTGGCGGATACCGCCAAATGGGCCGATATCATCATGATTCTGGTGAACGACGAGGTCCAGGCGGACGTTTACAAAAACGACATCGCCNCCAACCTGNAAGCCGGGNACCTNCTGATGTTCGCCCACGGCTTCAACATCCACTTTAAGCAGATTGTGCCCCCCGCCGGGGTGGACGTGGCCATGATCGCCCCCAAGGGCCCGGGCCACACCGTCCGCTCTACGTATGTCAACGGCAAGGGCGTGCCCTGCCTCGTCGCCGTGNAGCAGAACGCCACGGGGAAGGCCCTGGATCTGGCCCTGGCCTATGCGGCGGGCATCGGCGGCGCGAGAGGCGGCGTCATGGAAACCACCTTCCAGGACGAGACGGAGACCGACCTCTTCGNCGAGCAGGCCGTCCTCTGCGGCGGCGTGGTGGAGCTGATGAAGCTGGGCTTCGAGACTCTGGTGGAGGCGGGCTATGCCCCGGAGAACGCCTACTTCGAGTGCATCCACGAAATGAAGCTCATCATCGACCTCATCAACAAGGGCGGCGTGGCCATGNTGAACTACTCCATTTCCGACACGGCGGAATACGGCGAATATGTCTCCGGTCCCCGGATTCTCCCCTATGAGGAGACCAAGAAGAACATGAAGGCGGTGCTGGCGGACATCCAGGACGGCGTGTTTGCCGGGAAGTGGANTGCCGAAAACAAAAACGGCCGGACCTTCTTCAACGCCAAGCGCCGCCAGCTGGCCCAGCACCAGATGGAGACCGTGGGCGCGGAGCTCCGGCGCAACATGCTCTGGGGCGACGATACCGATCCCGATACCGCCTCCAACTGATTGCTCAGCTTCCGAAAAGCGCCGCCTCCCCAGGCGGCGTTTTTTCAAGAAAGGATTGACCGCTATGAACCGTATCCTTCCCCACCTCATTCTCTACAGNGATTTAGGGCCGGACAGCANCCTGGTCCGCCTGGCGGAGATTATCCGGGAGTGCAAAACCGGCGGCGCGAAGGAGCCTTTGCTTCTGCGCGCCAACGCGGAGGTCAAGCGCATCCTGGACCTCTCCACCGCCTGCGGCTTTGACGAAAATCTCTGGCAGTGCTATCTCACCTGGGTCCTCATGACCAACGAAAATTCCTTCACCCGGACCTGCGAGCGGGTGGGCGCCACGGAGGGCGGCAGCGTGAACCGCTTTGCGGAAAGCGACTCCGCCGTTTTCCACCAGCTCTTCCACTACGATTTTTCCGANCTGGAGCAGTACCTTCTCACGGACTGCTTCTCCATCCTCACCGCCTACCACGCCATCCCCAAGCGGGAGCGGACCTATAACCGGGATGTCAGCGCCCAGGTCCTGGCCCTCCGGAAGGCGCTGTCGGAGGCGGAAAACGGGCATGAGATGTTCCAATTGGTGACAGACTATTACAAGCGGTACGGCTACGGCGTCTTCGCCATGAACCGGGCCTTCCGCATCCGGCGGGAGGATGGGCTGGAGTTTCTGCCCATCAGCAATGTGGACGGCGTGCGGCTGGAGGATCTTTTGGGCTATGAGAGCCAGAAGGCGGAGCTGCGCCGGAATACGGAGGCGTTCCTGGCCGGGAAGCACGCCAACAACGTGCTGCTCTACGGCGACGCGGGGACGGGAAAATCCACCAGCGTCAAGGCCCTCATTAACGAGTACTACGANCGGGGTCTTCGCATGATCGAGATCTACAAGCACCAGTTCGGGGAGCTGTCCCGCATCCTGGCGGAGATCAAAAACCGGAACTACCGCTTTATCATCTTTATCGACGACCTCTCCTTCGAGGAAAACGAGGTGGAATACAAGTTCCTCAAGGCCGTCATTGAGGGCGGCGTGGAGACCCGGCCGGAAAATGTGCTGATCTACGCCACGTCCAACCGCCGCCACCTCATCCGGGAGACCTGGAACGACCGGCAGGATATGGAGCACCACGGGGACATTCACCGCTCTGACACCATGGNGGAAAAGCTCTCCCTGGCGGCCCGGTTCGGCGTGACCATCAACTACAACGCCCCCAGCCCCAAGGAGTTCCAGGCCATCGTCAAGGCCCTGGCGGAGCGCCAGGGAATTCAGATGGACGAGAAGGAGCTGATGGTCAAGGCCAACGCCTGGGAGGTCCGCCACGGCGGCTTTTCCGGCCGGACGGCCCAGCAGTTCGTCCACTATCTGGAGGGGCTGGCGGAATGAAGGTGCTGGTCAGCGCGTGCCTCTTGGGGGAGAACTGCAAGTACAGCGGCGGGAACAACCTGTGTCCCGGANTGCTGGACNGGCTGAAAAAGGAGGGCCATGAGGCCGTGCCCGTCTGCCCGGANCAGCTGGGGGGCCTGCCCACGCCCCGGACTCCGGCGGAGATTGTGGGCGGCGCGGTCACCACCCGGGACGGGGAGGATGNGGACCAGGCTTTCCGCCGGGGAGCGGAAGCGGCCCTGGACATCGCCCGGCGGGAGGGCGCGGAATTGGCCGTGCTTCNTCCCAGGAGCCCCAGCTGCGGCGTGAAGCAGGTTTATGACGGCACATTCAGCGGGCGGAGAGTCAGCGGACAGGGCGTCTTTGCCAGGCTGCTGGCGGAGAGCGGCTTCCCGCTTCTGGAACCCGAGGATCTGCCGTGAAAACCTGAAATAGGGGATTGCGGTCGGGCCCGTCCCTGTGGTAAAATAACCTCCGTGATTAGAATCCGCCGCTGGGCGGACAGCTTGAAAAAGGGCGGTGTGTGATGATGGACCAGAAATGGCTCCAGACCTACCGAGAGGAGATTGAAACCTTCTCCGGGAAAATCCGGGATTTCCAGGAGGGCAAAATTGACAGGAAGGATTACAAGGGCTGCTCCGGCGGCATGGGCAGCTATGCCCAGCGGGACGCGGCGAAGCACATGCTCCGCCTGCGCCTGCCCGCCGGGCGGCTGACCTTGGAGCGGCTGAAATTCCTGGCGGATACCGTGGAGAAGTACCAGGTCCGGCGATTGAAGCTCACCACCTGCGAGACGGTGCAGCTCCACGACCTGGCGGCGGAGCAGGTGCNCGCCATTATGGAGGAGGCCGCCGCCTGCGGCATCCTCTGCCGNGGCGNCGGCGGGGACAACCCCCGGAACGTCATGTGCAGCCCCCTCTCCGGCGTGCAGGAGGGGGAGGCCTTTGACCCGTCCCCTTACGCGGCGGCGGTGACGGACTACCTTCTCTCCGTCTGCCGGGAGATTCACATGCCCCGGAAGCTGAAAATTGCCTTTTCCAACGGCGCGGACGACTCTGTCCACAGCGCCTTCCGGGACATGGGCTTCCGGGCCCAGGCGGACGGGACCTTCTCCCTCCGCATCGCCGGGGGCCTGGGGGCCATGGGTCACCGCATGGGCGTGCTGGTGGACGAGGCTGTCCAGCCTGGAGAGGTCCTTTACTACGTCAAGGCCATGGTGGACACCTTCTGCCGGCACGGCAACTATGAGAACCGGGCCAAGGCCCGGACCCGCTTCATGCAGGACACCCTGGGCCCCGAGGGGCTTAAGGAGGCATTTTTGAAAAACGTGGAGTCCGCCAAGGCGGAGGGGGGGNTGGAANNGCCCCGGCTGGAGGCCCTGGCCGATGTCTGCGGGGGAGAGGAGACGCTGGAACACCCCCGGGCCATCCGGCAGAAGCAGCCGGGAATGTATACGGTGAAGTACCACCCCGTGGGCGGCCTCCTGCCGGTGGAGAAGCCCGCCCGGCTGTACGCCGCCATCAAGGACCTGTGCAACGCGGAGTGCCGGGTGGGGCCGGACGAGACTTTGTATATCGTCAACCTCCCCGCCGCCGGGGCGGAAAAAGTCCTGGCCCTTACGGAGGACGGGGCGAAGACGGAGTTTGAATACAGCGTGGCCTGTATCGGCGCCANAGTCTGCCAGCAGGGCGTCCGGGACAGCCAGGGGCTGCTCCGGGCCGCGGTAANCGCGGTCCGGGAGGCGGGCATCCCTGACGGGNCCCTGCCCAGGATTCGGATCTCCGGCTGCCCCTCCAGCTGCGCCGCCCACCAGGCGGGGACCATCGGCTTCCAGGGCGGCGTGCGCCTGGAGGACAAGAAGCCCCAGCCCGCATTCCGCCTGTTCCTGGGAGGCGGCGACGCCCTGGACGAGGCCCGTTTCGGCGAGGCGGGCGCGGTAATCCTGGAGAAGGATNTCCCCGCCCTGCTGGTGGAGCTGGGAAGGGCCGCGGCGGCGCAGGGACAGAGCTGGGCCCAGTGGTCCGAGACTCACCGGGAGGATTTGAACGCCATTGTGGCGAAGTACGCCTGATANGATTTTGACGGAAAGGAGGNGGGCCTGGGGTCCGTCTCCTTTGCCGCTTGATGGGAGAATGGAAAACCATGAAACGCCTTTGTCTGCTGCTTGCGCTGCTGCTGCCGCTGACCGCCTGTGGAGCGCCGGGGAAACCGGCCGGAGATCCGCNGNTNTCTGAAAAGGCGGTAACCTTTACGGATGACCTGGGACAATCGTTTGCCCTGGAGCCGCCCCGGAGGGTGGCGGCTATGATCGGCAGCTTTGCCGACATCTGGTGCCTAGCCGGGGGGCGGGACAGCCTCATCGCCGCCGCCGGGNACGCCTGGACGTCCTTCGATCTGGGACTGGGGGAGGACGTGGCGGACCTGGGGGCCGTGAAGGAGCCGAATCTGGAGGTCCTGCTGGCGGCGGAGCCGGATTTGATTCTGGCCAGCGTCAATACCGCCGCGAACCTGGNACTGAAAGATACCTTCGCCCAGGCGGGGCTGAACGCCGCCTACTTCGAGGTGGACTGCTTCGACGACTATCTGCGGATGCTGGAAATCTGCACCCGCCTCACGGGACTGCCGGAGCGGTACGAGACCTATGGGACCGCCGTCCGGGAGCAGGTGGAGGCTGCGATTGCCCGGCAGGACGGCGGCGCCCCGAAGGTTCTCTATGTCCGGGCCAGCGGCAGCAGCTGCAAGGCCAAGGGCAGCGAGGGCAGCGTCCTGGGGGAGATGCTGGCGGCGCTGGGCTGCGTCAACATCGCCGACAGAGGGGGGCTGCTGGAAAATCTGAGCCTGGAGGGCATCATCGCCGGGGACCCGGACTATATCTTCGCCGTGCTTCAAGGGGCGGACGCCGCGGCGGCCCGGAAGTCCCTGGACGCCGCCCTGCTCTCGAACCCCGCCTGGGGGACTCTCCGGGCGGTGCGGGAAGGGCGGTTCATCACCCTGGACCACAAGCTTTACAACCTGAAGCCCAACGCCCGCTGGGGGGAAGCCTATGAAGGACTTGCGGATATCCTCTACCCGAACTAAATATGCGCTCCCGGCCCTGGGGGCGCTAGCGGTTCTCTCCGCCCTGCTGAGCCTGTGCCTGGGGGCGGTCCCCCTGGGGCCGGGACAGGTCTTCTC
>NZ_CAJMXG010000032.1:0-19270 GCF_905219725.1 Oscillibacter sp. CU971 | reverse complement strand
GAAGGCGGCTCCGGCCCAGCCCGCCCCGGTCCAGGCGGCTTCGAGTCAGCCCGTTCCACCGCCCGCGGAGGAAGCGGCGCGGACGGCGGAGGAGCCATCAAAGCCCCCCGCTCCGGCGGCGCCCCCGAACCGCGCCCGGCGGCCTTTCGGGCTGAAGAGCAAGCAGGAGAAGGGAAAGTGGACGCTGTTTGTGGGCTGGCAGCATGACTGATAAGGAACGCGTGCCATGAAGAAAAAAGAGCAAAAGCTGGAGATTCCCTCCATTGCCCAGCTGGAAGTGGAGCTGAACCGGGAGAAGTACCGCTGGCGGTTTCGCCGGGTTCTCCGCAGCACCATTTACGCGCTGATTACCGTGGCCGCCGCCGCCGTGCTGGTGGCGACTTTGTGGATGCCGGTCCTCCAGATCGGCGGGAACTCGATGGCTCCCACTCTGACGGACGGCGAGATTGTGGTTTCCTGGAGAGGCTCCGGTTTTGAGACGGGAGATATCATCGCCTTTTACCACGACAATAAAATTCTGGTCAAGCGGGTCATCGCGGGCCCGGGAGACTGGGTGGATATCGACGAGAGCGGAACGGTGTACGTCAACGAAGAGGAATTGTATGAGCCCTACCTGGTGGAGAAAGCCCTGGGCGACTGCGATATCGCGCTGCCGTATCAAGTGCCGGAGTCCAAAATCTTTGTGATGGGCGACCACCGCAGCGTGTCGCTGGATTCCCGGAACACCGTTCTCGGATGCGTCGCCTACGACCAGATCGTAGGGCGGCTGCTGTTCCGCGTGTGGCCCCATCAAGCTGCGGGCCTCATTTAAACGATTAACCACGGAGCATGTGGTTTGTTCAGCGTATCTTGAAAGAAAGGAGTGCATGACATATGGGCGGCAACTTGTCCTCTCAGGTGGCACGTTGCATTGATGTCCACCAGCGAAGACGGCGGGGCCGGCAGGCGCTGACCGTTTTGGCTGCGATCGTGGTATTCTGCACGGTCTATGCGCTGATGATGCCGGCGGTTACAATGTCCAACCAGGTTATCTGCGGCCTGGAGGCTCATGTCCACAGCGACGAGTGCTGGACGGTTGAGCTCTCCGGGCCCCAGCCGGAGCTGGTCTGTGACGCGATGAGCTACGGCGGCGTGGTCATCCACCAGCACAATTCCTTCTGCTGCGACGAATACGGCGAGCTGGTCTGCGCTCTGCCGGAGGAGGAGATCCACCTCCACGATAAAAGCTGCTATCAGGAGCAGCGGNAGCTGATTTGCCGGGAGCTCCAGGAAGTGNGACATGTCCACGGCGCTTCCTGCTGGGCCTATGACCGGGGCGGGCTGATCTGCGGCCAGGCGGAGGAGGCGGAATCCCATATCCACTCGGACGCCTGCTACCAGACGGAGAGCCGCCAGGTGCTNTCCTGCGCCCTTTCCGAGGAGGAGCCCCATGTCCATGACGGCGGCTGCTACACCGCCAGGACATGGCAGGAGCTCGTCTGCGGCCNCTCCGAGTCGGAGGAGATTCTGGATGAAGAGGGCGGCGTGNTGGACGCCGGGCNCCGTCATNACGGCTCCTGCTATGCCGAGAAGACGGAGATGGAACTCTCCTGTACCCGGGAGGAGACGGAGGGCCACCGCCACGACGAAGGCTGCTATACCACGGAGGAGGAGCAGACGCTAGCCTGCGGCCTCGCCGTGGCCCAGGGCCATGTGCACGGCGAGGAGTGCTACGAGTGGGTCCAGCGGCTGGTGTGCCAGGAGGAGGAGCGGGAAGCCGGACACGTCCACACGGACGAGTGCTACCAGATTACCGAGCTTCTGGCCTGCCGCCGGCAGGAGCTGACGCCCCACGCCCACGATGAGAGCTGCTATGGCGAGGAGGGCGGCCTGCTGTGCGCCCGGCCCGAGGCCATAGTCCATGACCATGACGCGGACTGCGTCCATGTTCCCGAGGGAGAGATGGAGGAAATCCGCGCCCTGACCTGCGGGATGGAGGAGCATGAGCACACCGAGGGCTGCTATGTGGAGCTGGTTCCCAAGGAGGACGACGGGTGCCTGTGCGGCAAGCCGGCGCATCTCCACAAATCCGAGTGCTACTTCGAGGATGGGACGCTTTGCTGCACCATGGAGGAGCACGTCCATACGCTGGCNTGCATGCAGGAGNCCCTGCCGCAGGACCCGGAGCCGGAAGAGCCCGCGGGACTGTGGCTGGCGGAGGACTATGCGTATNNAAACGNGGAGTTCCTCCTGACCTTCCACATCAACGGCTACGCTTCCCTGGCGGAGGATGACGGGGAGGGAGCGGACGGCGTTCTCCCCGGAGAACCCGAGCACCGTCNCTCCNGCTTGCCTNATATTCCGGAAGATTCGGGCGCTTTGGAGGAACCGGATTTAAATAGTGAAGAGGTTCTTCCGCCGGCGGAGCCGGATCAAGGGCTGGCTGAGGCTGCGAGCATCCGCACCTTCTACGCTCTGCCGGACATGGAGGATCCCGGCGAGAACTATGGCATTGAGGACAGCGGTTTGGCGCCGCCACCTTCCGAGCCGGAGGGCGGGGAGTATCCGCCTCCCGCGGAGCCTGACATGGAACTTCCGGAAGATAGGCCTACCGTGGAACCTGATGGGGATTTCTCCGGGGGCTGGACATATCCGGATACTCCCGCTTTAGACGGCATAGACGGGCGGGCGGAGCTGGACCCGGCGGACGTGGTGTTCTCCGTGGAGTTCCAGGAGGACGGCGAGGCCTATGAGAGCCTGGCCGCCCGGGCCGAAGAGCTGAGTGAGGACGAGGTGCTTTTGCTCCGGGTCCTAACCCTGACCGCCACGATTGACGGACGGCCTCTGGACCTCTCCGCCTGTACGGTGGAGGTGGAGGTGACCCTGTCTGCACAGATGCTGGAACAGCTGGAGGNTTTCAGCGAAAACCAGCCTCTNGGCATCAGNGCGGACGGCGAGGGCGCTGTGGACGGCGACGAAGCCGAGGCGGCGGCGCCGAGCCTGACCCTGGTGGCCTACAGCGAGGAGACCGGCGGAGCGGTAAACGAGCTGGGGAGCGTGACGGTGAACGATCTGGGCAGCGCGGCGGAGCCCGAGGCTCAGCCCAGGATGACCTTCACTACCCGGGGCGGCGATCCGACGGGACTGTCCCTGCTGATGAACGTGTATCCGGTGTTCACGGTGGAGTACTACGCGTGGATTAAGGAGCCCGCCAAGAGCGGCGGGGCCGCCTCGCTGTCCTTCATCGACACCAGCGCGGAAAACAACGGCGGAACGGCAAGGCTGCCGCAAAACGGCACGACGCCGAACACCATGAATCTGCAGCTGAACGCGGACGGAACCGTCCTGTTTGCCCAGCCGAAGATCACGCGGGTCTATAAGGACAAAAAATTCCAGTTCAACCCCAACAAGGATGAGCTGACCATCGCGAAAATGTTCGGCATGATGGAAAACACCCATTATGACATCAGCGAGCTCTGGGTGCTGAAGGACGGCGTGGAATTTGAAGCGGCCGAGGCGGTCCAGACCGACGAGGAAGCGGCGCAGTACTGGGACGTCTACAGCGAGAACCTGGATGGGCTGCGCTTCACGAACAACCCCAAGGCGGCCNGCGAGACGGTTATCCCCATTACATCCGAAACCCGCTTCCGGCTGGTGTATACCCAGCGCCAGGATACGATGGTAAACGACAAATCCGTCTTCTACGACTACGACATCACCGACGGAGTCCAGAGCGGAAGCAATCCGGTTACGGTAAATACCAAGCGGCAGGGCATCAACAACCCCGGCAACTACCCGGAAGGCACAACGGACGCGAAATTCGGCTTCGGCAACGCCAACACAGGTTCCGGCCTGGAAGATGAGACCTGGCACGGGCACACGCTGAACAGGATCAACGGGGACCGTGGATATGAGGGATGCACCTTTGGATTGGTGCAGAGCTTTGCCGGCGGCAGCGTGGTGTACAGCAACGGAGTGGCGGGACCGAACCTCTTCGGCGGTTCGCCGGCCACGGGTAAGACCTGCTACGACCAGTACTCTCTGGAGTTCTTGCAGGAGGGCGACACCCACACGCTGAGCGCCGTGAAGGAGGGCGGCCGCGTTGTCCTGGGTAATCTGCAGAATTTCGGACATCCGGGGAACTACACGAGCATCTGGACCAACGGCATACGCGACGGCGCCGTGGGCTTCTGGCCGCTGGACGGACTGAAGGGCGAAGACCCGGCGTTTGGTGCTCCGAAGGCCACGCTGGGGGCAAATAACACGCCTGTAACAAATATAAAATACGATGACAACACATGGCACCGCCTGCCCGTAAGCGACAACGGCCAGGACCACAACGCCTTCTTCGGCATGAACTACTCCGTGCAGTTTGAGCTGTCCGAGGAGTACGTGGGGCCCCTGGAGTACTATTTCTACGGCGACGACGACATGTGGGTCTTCCTGGGCAACGAGCTGGTGTGCGACATTGGCGGCGTCCACAGATCCGTGGGCGAGTATGTGGACCTCTGGGACNACATCCCCGGAGGNCGGGAGGACCACGAGGCGAATACCTACACCCTCAGCGTCTTTTTCACCGAGCGGGGCGCCTCCGGCTCCACCTGCTGGATGCAGTATACCCTGCCCAACGCCATGGCGGTGCCGGTCATTAAGGCTCCGAACCAGGAGAACACGCCCCTCACCATTCAAAAGGCAGTGGACGGAAATCTGGTGACCGACGAGCTGCGGGAGACCTTCTACACCTTCGATCTGACGCTGATCAATACCATGGAAATCTATCAGGCGACGGTGTACGACGAACAAGGCCGCCCGGTGCTCATGAAAGAGGCGGACGGCGTGCTGGTGTACGACGAGGAAAACGACGGCGACCAGACCAAAACGCGCTCTTTCTCGATATCCGGCGGCGAGAAGCTGGTCTTCACGCTGCGGGACGGGTGGTATCTGCGGATTGCGGACCTCTCGCCCTACGCGGGCTATGACGTGAACGAGATTTTCCCGGAAGGCGAGCCGCCGGAGGGATGCACCACCACTGTGCAGGTGACCAAGGGATCCGTCGAGAACCCGGCGGCGAGTGGAACCAACGGCCACGACGAGTCCATGGGTATGGACAAAACGACGGTTACCTTTACAAACATGTTTGCGTATGAGCTGCCCGAGACCGGAGGGTCCGGGACCATCCCGTATACTTTGGCCGGAGGACTGCTGGCAACGGCGGCGCTTTGGCTGTGGTATAGAAAGAAAACCGCAGAAGGGAGGGGGGCAGACAAGGCATAAGGGCGGAATGCCCCTTCTCCCCACGCAAAATTCAAAGAGAGAATCCCAAGCATAAGGAAGGAGATCATAAGATGAAACACATGAAGAAGCTGAGCAGCCTGCTGCTCGTCCTGGTTCTGGCGCTGGCCCTGGCCGTGCCGGCGCTGGCGGCGGACTTTGCCAAGTTCACGGAGGCGGCGGGCAACACCACCACCCACGAGCTGTTCAAGGTCATGGACGCCACGCTGGACGGCGCGTCCCTAAAGGACTTTACATGGCCCAGCGGAACCAGCGCTCAGTTCGACAAGGCCAAGTTTATCAGCGGCATGCAGAGCCTGGATGTTCAGAGCGGCCCCGCCACGAACGCGGCCACTCGGGCCAAGGAGCTCTTCAGCGCCCTGCCCGCGGGCTACACGGACGATAACATCGCGGAGGCGCTTGACACGCTGCGCCGGGAGCATCCCGAGCATTCCGGCGAAGTCGTCGCCGACGTGCTGCAGGACGCGCGGACCACGACTCCGCCCCTGGCCCTGGGCTCCCAGCTCACCCCCGGCTACTACATGATCAAGGCCACCTTTGCCAACGGGACGACCCGGAATTACCTGTACAACATCCAGGGCACCGAGGGCGAGATCGTCATCCAGGATAAGGGAGAGCTTCCCCCGACGACGCCTGAGGTGTTCAAGAAGGTGCAGGATGCCGCCGGCAACTGGGTGAACGCCGTCGACTACCCGGAGNGCGAGGTTTTCCAGTTCCAGCTGAGCGCCCCCATCAAGAGCTATACCCCCGGAAACGGCGTGACCCACGTGATGACCTTCCACGACCAGATGGATGCTTCCCAGCTGGAGGTCCCCACTGCCGTCAAGGGCGTCTACATTCTCCGCACGAATGAGGACGGAACCACGGTCCGGGCGGATGTGAGCAACTTTACCTTTGACAAGAATCAAAAGGATGCCTGTGTAAACAAGGGCACCCAGTGCGCTTTCCNCGTCTNCCTTGACGCCGCGGCGGNCAAATTCCCGGACGGCTCCGGCATCCAGAACGGCGACATGGTCTACGTGGAATACGAGTCCAAGCTGCTGCCAGACGCCAACGTGGGCGCCGCCGGGAACAAAAACGGCGTCTGGGTGGAGACCCCTTCCGGCCCCAGCGAAATCGTTGAGGTCACCGTGTACACCTTCACCCTGGTGGCCGACAAGGTGGACGGCGGAAACAACAACGCCCCCCTGCCCGGCGCGACCTTCCAGCTCTCCAAGCAGGACGCCGAAGGCAACTGGGTGGCCGTCGGCGGAAAAATCGGTACGCCGGTCCATGTGGACGCAGACGGAAAACCCATCGACGACCAGGGCAACCCTGTCTCTGAGGGCGGCCAGCTCTGGTATGAGATCACGGGCGAAGACGGCAGCGTGACCCTCACCACCGATGGACAGACCAATTCCACCTTCCCCAAGCTGGACGAGGGCAAGTATAAGCTGGAAGAGGTTGACTACCCCATGACCCCCGACGGGAAGAAGTACAACCAGGCGGGCCCCTACTTCTTCGAGGTCAAGGCCACATACAATAAGGATAAAGACGGAAACCCCGTCAGCCTGGCGAGCATCACAGTCACGGTCCAGGACAAGGACGGAAACCCCATCCCCCAGAACAAACCCATTGAGCTGGGCGTTGGCGGGGACCAGGGTACGGTCTCTACCCAGGTTGTGAACAACACCGGACTGCAGATGCCCGAGACCGGCGGCATCGGCACCACCATTTTCTACATTGTGGGCGGCGTCCTGGCCGCGGGCGCGGTGATTCTGCTGATTACCAAGCGGCGCATGAGCGTCGAAGAAGAGTAAGCCCCTTTCCGCCGCGCCGCGGGAAGACCGCGGCGCGGCGGAGGGAGTGAACGAACATGAAAAAACATCTGTCCACCGCGCTTCTCCTCCTGGTCCTTCTGGCCGGGGTTGCCCTTTTGCTTTACCCCACCGCCAGCGACTATTGGAATTCCTTCCACCAGTCCCGGGCAATCGCCGGTTACGCCGAGAGCGTTTCCGGGCTGAACGCCGTGGATTACGAGCATATCTGGCGCAGCGCCAGGGACTACAATGCCCGGCTGCTGGAGCGGGCGAACCCCTTCCGGGTCCTGGAGGAGGACGAGGCGGACTATAACGGCGAACTGAATGTGGGAAACAACGGGATCATGGGCTACAGCGAGATTCCCGGTATCGAGGTGAGCNTGCCTATTTACCACGGCACCAGCGACGGCGTGCTCCAGGTGGCCGTGGGCCACTTGCAGGGCAGTTCGCNGCNGNTGGGCGGGCCCTCCACCCACTGTGTCCNTTCGGGACACCGGGGGCTGCCCAGCGCGAAGCTCTTTACGAACCTCGACCAGCTGGCCGAGGGCGACATCTTCATGCTCCGCNTTCTCAACGAGACGCTCACCNATGAGGTGGACCAGATTCACATCGTCCTCCCGGACGAGATGGGGGATCTGGTGGTTCAGGAGGGGCAGGACCACTGCACCCTGATTACCTGTACGCCTTATGGCGTCAATACCCATCGCCTCCTGGTCCGCGGAAAGCGGATCGAGACCCCGGAGGCGGCCTCCTCCGCCCGCATCACGGCGGACGCCGTGCGCATCGACCCCATTCTGGTGGCTCCGGTGGCGGCGGCTCCCATGCTGCTGGCCCTGTTCATCTGGGCCATCGCGGCCCCCGGCGGGGGAAAGAAGAAATCTTCCGGCAAGCGCGTCAAGANGCAATCGTAGGAAAGGCAGGCGTACCATGATGAAGCTGAGACAAGGATTTAAACGGGCCGCGGCGGCTGCGCTGGGCCTGCTCCTGTGCGCCGTCTGCCTCACACGGCCCGCCGGAGCCGTCATAAACAGGAATATTCCCGTGATTTCCGGGGAGCCCTGTAGTCTGACACTGGACTTTAAGGACCCCGGCGTCACGTTTCACCTTTACCGCGTCGCCANCGTCAGCGCCGGCGTGCGCTACACGCTGCTGCCCATGTTCTCCAATGACCCGTATTTTCCCCAGGTCATGGATTTCAACAACATCACCAAGGCCAGCCAGTGGGCGGACCTGGCCACCACGCTTCGCCCTTATTTAGAGCGGTATTACTCCCCCATGAGGACCGTCACGACGAACCGAAACGGCGTGGCCGTGTTTGACGATCTCCCCGTGGGGCTCTATCTGGTTTCCGGGGACCCCTACTCTGTTACGAAAGCCAATGGCGAGATCCGGGACTATCAGCCCTCCTCCTACTTCGTGTGCCTGCCCTACTGGACGGACCAGAGCGGCGGGGGGGAGGAATGGGTCTACGACCTGGTTGTGAACGGGGCCAAGAAGGACGAGATTCCCCACGAGACCGTCTCGCGGCGGGTCATCAAGATCTGGTCCGCCGGTACCCGCAAAGAGCCGGTGATCGTGGATCTGCTGCGTAACGGCCAGGTAGTGGATACGGTGGAGCTGTCTGTCCGCAACAACTGGCGCTATGAGTGGACGGATCTGGAGCCGGGCTACCGCTGGGAGGTTCTGGAACGGCCCGGGTCCTACCAGGTCAGCATTTCCCAGACCGGCGGGACCTACCGGATTGTCAACTCCAACCCGCTTCCGCCCCAGACGGACCGGGACGACGACCCACCCGGCACAACGACCACCACCACGCCCCCTTCGCCGGACATTCCCCTGGAGGACACGGAGGTGCCCCTGGATCAAACGCCCTACCTGGACCCGGACTACGATTCCGACGAGATTGAGATAGACGACGAGGACGTTCCTCTGGCGAGGCTGCCCCAGACCGGGCAGCTCTGGTGGCCCGTACCCCTGCTGGCGCTGACCGGCATGGGCCTGTTCTTCTTTGGCTGGGGCCGGCACAGAAGGGGGGAGACGGATGGAGAATAAGAAGGGCGCGTTCTGCATGGCGGCGGGATTTCTGCTGGTGCTGGCGGCCCTGCTGCTGACCGGGTATAACGTGTGGGACGAGGGCCGCGCCGGCGACGCCGCCGACGCGACCTTCCAGGCGCTGAAATTCCAGACCGAAGAGGGCCGGGAGGAGCTGCCGGAATATATCCTGCCCGATTATCTGGTGGACCCCCGGTTTGAGATGCCGACGGTGGAGATCGACGGCTATGACTATATCGGCTATTTGNATATTCCGTCCCTGGAGCTGAGTCTGCCGGTTATGAGCGAGTGGAGCTATCCCCAGCTGAAGATTGCTCCCTGCCGCTACGCCGGGTCGGTTTATTTGGACGATATGATACTCGCCGCCCACAATTACGACCGGCATTTCGGCCGTCTGAAAANNCTGGAGGGCGGCGAGCTGGTTCGCTTTACGGATGTGGACGGGAACGTCTTTGATTTTTCTGTGACGGAGCTGGAGCTGCTCTGGCCCGAGCAGACGGAGGAAATGCTCTCCGGCGAGTGGGATTTAACGCNTTTTACCTTTANCNTAGGCGGACGGCAGCGCGTCACGGTGCGCTGCGACCGGATAGAGAATATGGCCGGCTGAGAAAGGAGGCCACGCATGATGCGTAACGGCAAACAAATTCCCGTGCTGCTGGCACTGTTGTGCCTGCTGCTGCCGGGTTGCGCCGAAACGGCGACAGACGAAGCCGCCTTTGGAGATTTCAGCGGCGAGACCCTGTATGCCAGAACCGCCACGGATGAGGAGGCCTTCGGGCTTGCAAAGGAGAGGGCGGCTGAAAGTGCCGAAACCATTCCCCAGGAGGATTCCCAGGACCAAACGCCTTTGGAAGAGGAAACGGTGACGCTGGAGGACGAAGAGGCGGTGCCCCTGGCGGCTTCGCCCATGCTGCTGCCCGTGGCGGGCGGCACCGCCGTGGAGAGCGNCGGTGGGGCGGAAATCGACTACTCCAACATTTCGGACGGCTACGTCATGGTCCGCCACGCCGGGGCCAACAGCAAGCGGCTGCGCGTGCAGGTGGTGGGACCCAATACCACCTATACCTACGACCTTCCCACCGGCGGCTGGTCCACCTTCCCCCTGTCGGACGGCAACGGGAGCTATAAGGTGATGGCCCTTCAGAACACCGAGGGGAAAAAGTACGCGAAGCTGGCATCCGTCACGTTCCAGGTGGCGCTGACGGATGAGTTCGCCCCGTTCCTGCGGCCCAACCAATACGTGGATTACGGCGCCGCCCCCAACACTGTGGGAAAGGCGGCGGAGCTGACCGCGGGCAGCAGCGACGGATTGGACAAAGTGGCCAAGGTCTATGACTTTGTGGTTGGGAATCTGACCTATGACGAGAAGAAGGCCGCGACGGTAAAGAGCGGCTATCTGCCGGTGCTGGACACGGTGCTTTCCACCAAGACGGGTATTTGCTTCGACNACGCGGCCCTGATGACGGGGATGCTGCGCTCCCAGGGGGTCCCCTGCAAGCTGGTCGTGGGCTACGCCGGTAAACAGTACCACGCCTGGGTCAGCGTCTGGACGGAGAAAACCGGCTGGGTAGATAACATTATCTACTTTGACGGCAGCACCTGGCAGCGGATGGACCCCACCTTCGCCTCCTCCGGGAAGAGCAGCGCGTCCATCATGCAGTACATCGGCGACGGAAAAAACTACACCGTCAAATATCTCTATTGAGGAGCATCACATGAAACGAACGTTGAGTTACGGAGAAATCGCCGAAGTGAGCCTGGAGCTGTCTCTGCTTCTCCATGCCGGTGTGGGGACGGGGGACGCGCTGTACCTGCTGGGGGAGGATTCGCCCCACAAGAAGCTGCTGTCCGCCATGGCGGACGAGGTGGACGGCGGGGCCGCGTTGGCGTCCGCTATGCGCAGCAGCGCGGCGTTTCCCACCTATGCCTGCGGCTTGGTAGAGGTGGGTGAGAGGACCGGGCGGACCGAGGAGGCGCTGGCGGCCCTTTCCCGGTACTATGAGGACCGGGTGCGGATGGACCGGCGGGTGCGCAGCGCGCTGCTGTACCCGGCGGTGATGCTGGCGCTGATGCTGGTGGTAATCGGCGTGCTCCTGGTGAAGGTCCTGCCGATTTTTGACGATGTGTACGCCTCCCTGGGCACCCGGCTTACCGGCGTGGCCGCGGGCCTTTTGACCATGGGCCGGTGGCTGGAGGGCGCGCTGCCTGTTTTTTGGGCCGTGCTGGCGGCGCTGGTGCTGATAGGGTTCCTCTTTACGGCGGTAGGGCCGCTGCGGCGGAGCCTGGTCTCCTTCTGGCAGCGCGGCCATGGGGACCGGGGCGTCAGCCNGAAGCTGAACAACGCCCGNCTGGCCCAGGCCATGGCCATGGGCATGGCCAGCGGGCTCCCCCTGGAAGAGGCGCTGGGCCTGTCCGCCGGATTGGTGGAGGGCGGCGCGAGGCGGCGGTGCGAGGACTGCCGGAAGCGGTTGGACAACGGCGAGGCGCTCAGCGCCGCGCTGAAGGCCAGCGGTTTGCTGCCCGCAAGCCAGAGCCGCCTTTTGGAGCTGGGCCAGCGCGGCGGCGCGGGGGACGCCTCCATGGAGAAGATCGCCCGGGACCTGAGCGAGGAGGGCGAGGCCGCCCTGGACGCCGCGGTGAGCCGGGTGGAACCTGCGCTGGTGTTGCTTTGTTCCGTGCTGGTGGGGCTGATTTTGCTGTCGGTTATGCTGCCCCTGATGCACATCATGTCGGCGATTGGGTGAGCGTATGAGGAGAAAACATTCCCTTCTGCCCTCCCTGCTGANGGGCTTGCTGCTGCCGGTCATTGCGGCGGCGGCTTTGCTGTTCTTTGCCATGGCCGTCAACAACCTTGACGGCGGGCGGACGGAGGAGGACCGGCGGCAGCTGGAGGAGTCGCTGCGCCGGGGTTGCGTGGCCTGCTACGCCGCCGAGGGCGTTTATCCTCCCACGCTGTCCTATCTGGAGGAGCACTATGGCCTGCAGATTGACGAGGAGCGCTACACCGNNCATTACTCCGCCTTTGCGGAGAATCTGATGCCGGATATCACGGTTCTGGAGAACACGCCATGAAAAGACGGGGAATACAACATCATCTGGACGGGCTTTTGGCGCTGCTGCTGTTTGGCGTTTTCACGGTGTGCGTGCTGTCGGTGCTGCTGACGGGGGCGCGGGCCTACCGCCGCCTGACGGTCCGGGATCAGGCCTCTTACAGCCGCAGGACCTGCGCCCAGTACATCGCAACCCGGGTGCGCCAGGCGGACTGCCTGGGCGGCGTGACGGTGGAGCCTTTTGGAGGCGCCGCCGCGCTGGCCTTTACGGAGGACGGCTTTACCACCAGGGTCTATTGGCATGACGGTTATCTGATGGAGCTCTACGCGGGAGAGGACGCGGAGCTTTCCCCGGAGGACGGGGAGCGGATCATGGAAGCGGAATCCCTATCCCTGTCGCTGCGGCGGGGACTGCTGACGGTGGACGTTACCGGAGACTCCGGTCAGCCCGACCGTCTGTTTCTGCTTCTTAGAAGCGGAAGGGGGGNGGTCTCATGAAGAGCCGCGCGNCCCTGGCCCTGATGGAACAGATGGTGATGCTGCTGGTGTTTGCCCTGGCGGCGGCGCTGTGCCTTCAGGCCTTTGTAAGATCGGACAACATCTCCCGGCAGAGCGAGGCGCGGGATCGGGCGGCCATGCTGGTCCAGTCCGCCGCGGAAGCCATTCAGTCCTATGGCGGAGACGCCTGCGACGCCTTTGCCGGCGCGGCGGAGCTGCTGGGCGGACAATATGAGCAGGGCCTTTTGTGGGTGGATTACGACGAGGACTGGAACCTGGGCGGAGATGCCTACCGGCTGGAGGCCCAGGGCATTTTGTCGGAAAATCCCGCTTTGCGGGAGGCCGCCGTGCAGATGGTGGACGCCCGGNGCAAGCCTATTTTCTCCNTTCAGATTGCGTNGCAGGGGGAGGTGCGCGGCAATGGGTAACGAGAAACGCGCGCTTCCGCCCGCTGTGGGCGGCAGCTCCCTTTTAACGGTGTTTGCCGTGCTGTGCCTGAAGGTGTTTGCCCTGCTGTCCCTGGCGNCGGTTCANGCGGACGCGCGGCTGTCGGACGCTTCCGTTCAGACGGTGGCGGGGTATTATAAGGCCGATCACGCCGCCCAGGAAATTTTGGCCTGCCTGCGGAGCGGCGCACCCCTGCCGGAGGGACGCACGGTGCGGGCCACGCACGGCCCCGACCACAAGGGAACGCTTTTTTCCTACACCTGCCCCATCTCCGGCACGCAGAACCTGGAGGTGGAGGTCATCGTGGAGGAGGACGGCGGCTATACCATTTTGCGCTGGCAGGCGTGTCCTGCGGCCGAGTGGGAGAGCGACGATTCCCTGGACCTGTGGGACGGCGTACTGTTTTAAAGGAGGCTTTCTATGTCAAAGCTGTTGGAATACTTGCAGCGGGTGGTGACCGACAAGGCGTCGGACCTCTTTCTGGTGGCGGGCGGGCCGATCTGTGAGAAGCTGGAAAAGCGTCTCCAGCCCATCAGCGAGGACCGGGCTTACCCGCGGGATACGGAGAACCTGATTCGGGAGATTTACCAATTGGCGGGACGGTCCATAGACCGCTATCTTCAGCAGGGGGACGACGACTTTTCCTTCTCCGTGGCCGAGCTGGCCCGCTTCCGGGTCAACGCGTACCGGCAGAGAGGGTCCATGGCGGCAGTGGTGCGGGTGGTGTCGTTTGAGATTTCGAACTGGAAGAGTCTGGGCATTCCTGAGCAGGTGATGAACCTGGCCGCCGTGGACCACGGCATGGTGCTGGTCACCGGCACGGCGGGCAGCGGAAAATCTACCACCCAGGCCTGTGTCATTGACCGGATCAACCGTACCCGGGAGTGCCACATCATCACGCTGGAGGACCCCATCGAATACCTTCACCGGGACCGCAAAAGCATCGTGAGCCAGCGGGAGATTTCCATCGACACGGAGGATTATCCCTCGGCCCTGCGGGCCTGCCTGCGGCAGGCGCCGGACGTTATCCTCCTGGGTGAGATGCGGGACCAGGCGACCATCCACACCGCCATGACGGCGGCGGAGACCGGGCACCTCCTCATCGCCACCCTGCACACCAAGGGCACGGTAAATACCATAGACCGCATTGTCGATACNTTNCCNAGCGGACAGCAGGNTCAGATTCGGNTGCAGCTGNGCATGGTGCTGCATACCGTAGTCTCGCAGNAGCTGCTGCCGGGGACCCGNGGCGAGCNGGTGCCCGCCTTTGAGATTATGCACATGAACAGTGCCATTCGAAGCTTGATTCGGGACAGCAAGACCCATCAAATCGACAATGCGATCGCCGCGGGGGGCGGCGAGGGAATGGTTACCATGGACCAGTCAATATTGGCCCTTTGCAAGGCAGGGGCCATCACACCGGANACGGCGCTCANCTATGCGGATAATCCCGAGCAGCTGCGCCGCCGTTTAGGCTGAACCACAGGCAAAGCATGAGAAGGGGGGGAGCGGGAATAAACAGGAAGTTGACGCCGTTTTTGCTGGGCCTTTTAACCGGAGCCCTGCTTTTTGGAGGGATTACGGCGGTTGCCGCCGGTGTTGCGGCGGAACCCTCTAAGCACGCGATCTATGTGGACGGCCGCCAAGTGCCGATGGCGGCCTATAGAATTGCGGGGAACAACTATGTCAAGCTTCGGGATATCGGCAAGGCGCTGGACGTGAACGTCTATTGGCAAAACGGGGTGCAGATTGACAGTGCAGCCCCCTACACCGGCAATCCGCCCACGATCCTGGATGACGTGCCGGTTCCCGGTGCGGCCTCTCCCGCCGGGGAGACGGATATGATCCGGCAGGATATCATCGACCGCACCAACGCCCTTCGAAAGGACAACGGCCTTCCCGCCCTGGAGACGGACCCCTTGCTGATGGCGGCGGCCCAGGTGCGGGCGGACGAGATGGCGGCGACTTCCATCTACTCCCATATCCGCCCGGACGGCACCCGGCGTACGACGGTGACGGACTGCCCGTATACCACCGAGAATATCCACTGCATCGCTTCCGACAGGGTGGAGGACCCGGAGAGGGACCTGGGGCAGATTGCGGTGGAAGAGTGGGAGTCCTCGCAGGACCACCGGAGCGGGATGCTGGACAAGACCCGGTCCAGTATCGGCGCCGGCGTGGCCAAGGGGATCTGTCCTGTGAACGGTGAGCCCTGTTGGTACTGCGTCCAGTGGTTCCTCAGGGACGGCTATGAGATAACCTGGGTGGACGAGCCCCTCATACAGCGATAGGCAGAAAGTAACCGCCGCGGAGCACAGGCTCCGCGGCGGTTTGATTCTGTCTTCCCTTTGCCCGTTTGGGGACGAGGGCGCTGATTTGCGCACCGCTGTAAACGGCGGCAACCGCTTACTTCCGACCTTTCAGTTCGGAAGTAATATAAGGTGTTTCTTGTTCGCGGATGCTCCGGCAAGGCTGCGCCGGAGGAAAAACGGGAATAGTCAATTCTATATCCCACTGCTGTGACGCTCCGCTCGGAACGTTACTTTGCCGGCGGCTCCATCGCGGAGAGCCGCAGACTAATCTGAAGCTCGTTTCCCATAATCTGCGCGGACGCCTGCCCGCCCATCCGCTCCATCAGCTCCCGCACGATGGAAAGGCCCAGACCGGCCCCGCCCGCTGCCCGGTCAGGACTGCTCTGATAAAACCGGTCAAACAGGCGTTCCGGGTCCGGCTTGGGGCCGGGAGGCAGTTCGTTGGAAAAGCAGATCGTCTGATCCTGACCAGAGATGGTCAGCCCGCCGCCGCCGTGGCGCAGGGCGTTGGCGATCAGGTTGCGATACGCCCGGCCCAGGGCTTCCGGGCTGGCCCAGACCGTCATATCCTCCCGGTCAAACCGCAGCTTCGGCTCCACTCCCGCCGCCTCCAACTGGGGATAAAACTCCGCCAGGGCGTCCCACAGGGGCGGCAGGGCCGCCGTCGTTTCACATTCCAGCGGCAGAGAGCCGCCCTGAAGGCGGGTGTAGAGGAACAGCTCTTCTAAAAGCTCTTCCAGCTTTTCCAGCCGCTCACGCACGATGTCCAGATACTCCGTCTGACGCTCGGGATCTTCCTCCNGCAGNTGCNAGTAGCCCATGGCCCCCGCCAGAGGGGTGCGGATGTCGTGGGAGATGCAGGTCATGGTGTACTTCAGCTCCTGCTCCCGCTTCTGAGNCTCCAGTCGGAGCTGCCGCCCCTCCTCTAGACGCTGGTTGACCGCCCGGCACAGCCGCCGCGGCGCCATACCGAAGGTCCTCACCGTCAGGCGCAGATTGCTCTCCGGTGGGGTCTCCTCCAGTACCCGGGCCATTTCCAGCAGCTGGGCGCGGTAAGCCCACAGGCGCAGCAGAGCGGACCCCAGGGCGGCAAGGGCCAGGATCAGGGCAGGCAGCATGGAAATTCCTCCTTAAATATCCCGCTTTTCCATGGACAACAGGCTTCCCATTCCGTAAAGGACCGCCCATGCAAGGGTACAGGCCAAAATCGTTTGAATGGGAGTAATCCCGCTTTCAGGCGAATAGACGCCTTTTACCGCGGCGGCGAGAAAATACTGCTCCAGGGGAGGCCAGCGCAGCAGCCTTCCCAGCATTCCCACCAGAGCGACCGTCAGCCCGCTNCCGGCTACCAGGGACAAAATGATGCCCAGGGTGGTGCTCCGGGTCAGCAGGACCAGAGCCAGGGTCATGAGGGCAAAAGCCCAGTGGGGCAGCCACATCCAAAGGACATACCGCAAAATCTGAGAAATGGAATCCGGCGCCGGGTACATGTGGATCAGCACGGGGAGCAACAGCATCAGCAGGACGGATAAAACGGTGATGATTCCGCTGTAAATGCCCGCCAGGGTAATTTTTGAAAGGACATAATCCCGGCGGCGGGGATTGATGCAGCAGATGTTTTTGATAAATCCGCTGGAAAAATCACCGTTTACAAACAAGGTCATGCCAATCCCGGTCATGACCAGCAAAAAGCCGCTGCCCAAGGTTTCGTGCATGAGGTCCAGCTGTGACATATTTTGGATGTACTCGCTCATCATGCGGTCGGACTCTATGATTTCCGCGCCCTGCGCCTCCATCGCATCCATCATTTCCGGGTCCGCGATAGCGTAAGCCATGACCGTCACCATCATCAGAAGAACAGCCGTCACACCCAGGATGATAGAAAAGCTCCGGCTTTTGAACAGCCGCCGTAGGTCCATACGCAGCATATTAAACATGATCCGCACCTCCCATGCGCTCCAGGAAATAGCTCTCCAAATCCTGCCTATGCAGGCTCAGCTCCTCCACCGCGATGCCCGCCTGGATGAGAATCCGCCCCACGGTTTTGGCGTCCACGGCTTCGTAAATCCGGATCTCGCCCTCCGGCCGCATTTCCCAGCGGCTTAAGTGGAGATCCCGCTCCAGCAGGGCCGCCGTTTTCCGGGTCTGGTCCGTTTGTAGGCGCAGATAATCCGTGCATTTCTGCGCAAGCTCCCCGCTGGTGATCTCTTCCACCATACGGCCCTGCTGGATAATGCCGTAACGGGTGGCAATTTTGCTCAGCTCTCCCAGGATATGGGAACTGATCAAAAGGGTCAGTCCCCGCTCCCGGTTCAGCCGCAGCAGCAGCTCCCGCATCTCCCGGATGCCTTCCGGGTCCAGGCCGTTGATCGGCTCGTCCAGCAGCAGAAGGTCGGGCCCGCCCAGCAGGGCCACGCCAACCCCCAGCCGCTGTTTCATGCCCATGGAGTAGTGTTTGACCGGCTTTTTCTCCTTCGGGGACAGGCCCACGGTCTCCAGAATCTCGTCCACCTGCCGCGCCGGGCTGTCCAGCCCCAGCAGCGTGGCATACAGCCGTAAATTTTCCCGGCCGCTCAGATCGGGGTAGAGCCCCGGCTGTTCAATGAGGGCGCCCACCTGGCGGCGGGCCACCGGGTCCTGGATGGGCTTGCCGAAGATCAGGGCCTCTCCCCGGGTGGGGCGGGCCAGGCCGCACAAGAGCTTCAGGGTGGTGGATTTGCCCGCGCCGTTCCGCCCGATGAAGCCATAGATGTCTCCTTGTTCCACCCGCAGATCCAGGTGGTCTACTGCCCAGTTGTCCTTATAGCGTTTGGACAGGCCCATAGTCTGTATCACTGCCATAGAAAAGCCTCCTTTTTGTTTGCAGGTTCAGCCTAACAGGTGAGTGCCCAAACATCGCAAAGGAAAGGTAAAAAAAGTGCAAAGTTTACGTGACCATGCCCGCTTTGGCCGGGATTACCGCCCCGGCTTCCCTCCGGCTCGGACAAAACCCAGCCCCGCCGAGGGGGGCTTTTGCCCTCGTTTCAGTCCGTCCGGCGCGGCTAAGCGCGTGCTTCTGCCAGCTTGAATCCGATGCCCCATACGGTCTGGATGTAGCCGTCTGTACCGCTGGGCCGCAGCTTGGCGCGAATGTTGCTGATATGGACGGTGATGGTTTTGTCCTCCACCGCGTATGCCTCCTGCCAGACCGCCTCGTAAATCTGCTGTTTGGTAAACACCCGCTTGGGGCGGCCCGCCAGCAGCTCCACGATCTTAAACTCGTGGGCGGTAAGATTGACCGGCTGGCCGGCGGCGGTCAAGGTCATCTCCTCCAGATTCAGCACCCAATCCCGGAAGCAAAGGAGTTCTCCCGAAGGGGCGGCGCTCATGTGGCGCAGCTGCACCAGGATTCTTGCCCACAACTCCTCCAGCTGATAGGGCTTGGTCAGGTAGTCGTCCGCTCCCAGCCCCAGAAGCTCTACCTTGTCGGACAGTTCCGTTTTGGCTGACAGCACAATCACCGGCACCCGGCTGGACCGGCGTATCTCTCTAATCAGTTCACTGCCGGAAAGTCCCGGGAGCATCAGATCCACCAGCAGCAGATCCGCGCCGCCCGTCTGCCAGAGCAGCCGCCCTTCCGTGCCGGAAAACGCCTGACTGCACAGGCAGCCTTTCCGCCGCAGATATTCGGCGGTGGAGTTGTTGATGTCGGTATCATCTTCGACGATCAGAATATGGGGCATAAGGAAGCCTCCCTTGACGTTTGATCCGGCGTATGAGAAAGACTAATGTCATTAAGTTAGGAATAAGGAGAAGATAAAGTCAAAAAAAGATGTAAAAAGGGGTTGACAAAGGAGGAAAA
>NZ_CAJMXG010000031.1:0-19643 GCF_905219725.1 Oscillibacter sp. CU971 | reverse complement strand
GTCCAGGGTCAGCTCGGGAATCATATTGTCACTCATAGTCGTCTTCCTCCACCAGCAGAATGTGTTCCTCCTCCCGGATGCCCAGGATGCCATGGAGGACGGAAACGGCCAGCCACACGCAGCCGGTCACCAGGTGCAGGGGCTCCCGCTCCTTCTTCGCCAGATAGAAGCAGCTTCCGGAGAGCATGCCCTCCAGGATGGAGATAAACAGGTAAACGGGATTTCGGTTTTTCATGACGCTTCCTCCTTATTTATATACATTCCGCGGGGGTTATAGCTCCAGCCGGATGTCCGTGCCGTCCTCCTGAACCGGGTCCGCTTTCATCTCCGGTTCCGTCAGGCCCTCCCGGGCAAGCAGGGTCTCCATCACCTGGATGTCCGTGGAGATATCCAGAGCGTCGGCGCCGTAGAGGGCGTCCAGCTGCTTTTCAAAGGCCCGGACAATGGTTTTCAGCATGTCCTCCACCTTTTCCTTGGTGCCGTCGATGTTCTCCCCGGAGACGCCCGCGCCGCTCATGCGGTCGTAGGTGTTGAGAAGCTTCAAGGTGGTGGGCAGGTAGTAATTCATAAACTGGCGGATCTGGGGCAGCTTGTCCGGGTCGTCCTTCACGGCCTGGAAGATCTTTTCGGACACCTGGCTCAGCCGCACGATGTCGGCGGAGACGCCGGGGTCGGCGATGCTGTCGTCCAGCCGCTTCATCTCGCTGAGGGCCAGCTTCCCGTCCTTGATCGCCTTGTCCAGCTCCGGGTTTCCGGTGGAGGGCTCCTCCTTGGGCTTTTCGGGGGCCTTTGCCTCCTCTTTTTTCTCCGTCCCGGCGGACCCGGCTGCCGCTCTTCCGCCCTGGCAGATGCCGTTCACCAGCAGGAACACCGCCGCCGACACCGCCGCCAGCAGGGCGATGGCCGTATTGGAATACAGGGGCAGGAACAGCCCGCCCAGCAGCCACAGCGCCGCTACGGCGTAAAAGGGGGCGGCGGGCTTTCGTTTGGCCGTCATAGAAGGACCTCCATTCATGGCGCGTTTCGCAAGTTAGTATATTATATCCCCCAATCGGCCATTGGTCAAGCCGGGCGGGCACAAATTCACAGTAAATTCCAAAAAGGCGAAAACGCCCCAAGGGGCGTTTTCAAGGAATGCCGTANGCTCCCGTCACCGGGTCCTGCCACAGCGGCAGATGGACGGGGCGGAACGTACACCAGACAAAGCAGAAGGCCAGGCCCCACAAAAGCGCCAGACCCAGAAGCTGCATCCAGCGGCTGGAGAGCCTTCCCCGGCGGAGCAGGGCGAAATCCAGGGCAAAGGCCGCCAGGTCCGCCGCGAAGAATATGGAGATGTTCACCCAGGTGATGTGATATCCCAAAACACCGGTATAGGTATAGAACAGCACGGGAATCAGGGCCGCTCCCGTCAGGGTGCTGAGAGCCCGGACCGCCAGGAGGTTCGGGTAGTTCCGCCCCAGCAGGCAGACCTGCGCCACGGAGAAGAGAAACAGGGGCACAAAGAGGAGCTTCATGTGCTCCCAGGTGGACTCGTTGACGGCGGAAAACCANGCCGCCAGAGCGCTGCTGCCGCTCCACTCGTAGACGAAGTGGAGGAGCGTCCCCAGCGCCCCGGTGAACAAAAAGCCTCCCAGCTCCCAAAAGAACAGCTTCCGCCTCATAGAACCAGCCTCCGCCCGGATGAAGTCGCGGCAATGCCGCCTCTCCATTCTGTGCGGAGGCTGGAAAAATTATGCGTCAAACAAATACGCACTGCACCAGCGCCATGTACAGCGCCGTGCCTCCGGCGATGGAGAGGAGTACATTCCCCTTCCACCGGTGCAGCGCCGCCACGGCGAAAATCGCCAGCAGCTCCGGCGCGCCATGAGGGGCGGCGGACCAGGCCACGTCCTTCAGGCAGTAGACCACCAGCAGCCCCATGGTCGCCGCCGGCAGGACCTTCCCCAGGTCCGTCTCCCAGGCCGGGGGCCGTTTGTTCTCCGGGAACAGCCANANGGGCNGCCAGCGGGTGATCTGGGTCCCGGCGGCTACCGCCAGGATGATCCCNGGGGTCTCGAACGGCGTCAGGCGCATAGCAGCTTCCTCCCTCCCAACAGGACCGCCAGGATCATCACCATGGCGGGGATGACCAGGTTATCCGGCCCAAACACNACCAGGCTCACGACGGCGCAGGCGACACCCGCGGCCCCGGCGGGGCGGCGCTCCTTTCCCTTCCACTGCTCCAGGAACAGCANCACGAACAGCGCCGTCAGAGCGAAGTCCAGGCCGGTGGTATCAAACATGATAAAGCTCCCCAGCAGTCCGCCCAAGGCCGTGGCGCCCACCCAATAGCTGTAATCCAGCAGGGAGATACAAAGGAAGAACTCCCGCCGCCCTACGCCCTCCGGCGGGTCCACGGTGGACACCAGGGAAAAGGTCTCGTCGCTGAGGGTGTAGATCAGGGGAAACCTGGCCCAGCCCAAGCCCTTGTACCGCTCCAGCATGGACAGNCCGTNNAACATATGNCGGGCATTGACCATCAGCGTCAGGAGGAACGCCTGCAGGGGCTCAAACGCGGTGACCAGGATGGAGACCGCCGCGTACTGCATGCTGCCGCCGAAGCCGATGGCGCTCATCAGCACGGACCACAGGGGGCCGTAGCCGTTGGCGGCCATCAGCAGGCCGTAGGCCATGCCGAGGCATAGATATCCGGTCAGGACTGGTATGGTGGCGGGAAAGGCCGCTTGGAACGCCATCCGCCAGCTTCGTTGGTATACCATGGGGAACCCTCCCGCGATTGCGCATGCAATAACCTATTTCCATAATAGGATTTGATGCGAATTATACTCCCTTCGTCCCCGTCTGTCAACTCAAAAACAGGCAGGCCCGCCAGAAACCGGGCCGCGCCTGAAAGGCGCGGCCCCGGCTCTTTACATATGCTCCGGCGCGTCCACGCCGATGAGGGCCAGTCCGTTTTTCAGCACGATCCGCGTGTCGTCCGCCAGCCGCAGCCGGGCACGCGCCAGGGCGGGGGCCTCCTCCCGGATGTGGCAGGCGGTGTAGAAGCGGTGGAAGCAGCCCGCCAGCTCCATCAGGTAGCGGTTCACATGGGAGGGGTCGTAGTTCTTCGCCGCGGCCCGGATGGTATCCGGCCAGGCGGCCAGCTGTTTGATGAGGATCTCCTCCGCCTCCGCCGTCAGAAGGCTCAAATCCGCCTCGCCGGGAGCGGGAACCGCCAGGCCTTCTCCCGCCAGCTTTTGGGCCAGGGAGCAGATGCGGGCGTGGGCGTACTCCACGTAGTAGATGGGGTTCTCCGAGTCCTCCCGGACGGCAAGGCCCAGGTCAAAGTCCATCTGGGTGTCCGGCTTGGCGTTGAAGAACCACCGGGCGGCATCCACCGGCACCTCGTCCAGCAGGTCCGAGAGGGAGATGGCCTTGCCGGTGCGCTTGCTCATCTTCACCAGCTCCCCGTCCCGGAGGAGCTTCACCAGCTGCATCAGCACGATGTCCAGCTTCCCGCTGCCGTCCAGGCCCAGGGCGTCCAGGGCTCCCTTCAGCCGGGCNACATGGCCGTGGTGGTCCGCGCCCCAGATGTTGATCACCCGGTCGAAGCCCCGCGTTTCGAACTTGTTGCGGTGATAGGCGATGTCGGCGGCGAAGTAGGTGTAGAAGCCGTTGGCCCGGCGGAGCACATCGTCCTTCAGGTCCAGCTTCTCGATGTCCTTTTCCTTCTTCCCGGCCTTGAGGAGGTTTTCCCGCATGATCTGGGCGGTTTTCAGCCACAGGGCCCCGTCCTTCTCATAGGTCCACCCGGCCTTGGTCAAACGCTCCGCCGTCTCCGCCACCGCGCCGCTGTTGTGGAGGTTGGATTCGTAAAACCAGGTGTCGTATTCAATTTTATAGCGCCGGAGGTCCTCCTTCATCTTGGGCAGGTTGACGCTCAGGCCGTACTCCGCCATGTCGGCCATCCA
Organism: Oscillibacter sp. CU971; assembly: GCF_905219725.1. Classification (NCBI taxonomy): domain Bacteria; kingdom Bacillati; phylum Bacillota; class Clostridia; order Eubacteriales; family Oscillospiraceae; genus Oscillibacter; species Oscillibacter sp. CU971. The sequence continues at coordinate 15,693 of NZ_CAJMXG010000031.1, read as the reverse complement.
GAACTCCTCCCGGGTGGCGCCGGGGAAGTCCTCCATTTCGGACAGGAAGCCCTTGGCCAGCTCCCGGATGTCGTCGCCCTGGTAGCCGTCCTCCGGGAAGGCATAGCTGTCCTCCCCAAAGGTCTGCTGCATGCAGCGGGCATAAATGGACCGGGCGAACTTGTCGATCTGGTGCCCCGCGTCGTTGACGTAGAACTCCCGGCTGACCTCCGCCCCGCAGGCGGAGAGCACGGAGGCCAGGGTGTCCCCCAGCACGCCGCCCCGGGCGTTGCCCATGTGCATGGGGCCGGTGGGGTTGGCGGAGACGAACTCCACCATGATTTTTTGGCCCTTGAGGCTGTCGGAGCGGCCGTAGTCCGCCCCCTCGCGCTCCACGGCGGCGCAGACCTCCTCGTACCACTTCCCGCCCAGCCGGAAGTTCAAAAAGCCCGGCCCGGCGATTTCGGCGGAGGCGAAATAGCTCCCCTCCAAATCCATGTGGTCCAGCAGGGCCTGCGCGATGGCCCGGGGGGGCTGGCGCAGGGCCTTGGAGGCCGCCAGGGCGAAGGTCGTGGTAAAGTCTCCGTTGGCGGCGTCCCGGGGGACCTCCACCGGGGCGGCGGGGACCTCTGCCTGGGGCAGGGACCCGTCCCCGGCGGCGGCGCGGTAGGCGGCCATGGCCAGGGCCGCGGCCTGGTCCTTGGCGTTTTGTACCATGTTCGTCATTGATAAACCCTCTTTCTTTCCGGCGTCTTTTGTATCAGGATTGCCCGTTTTCCCGGGCCTCATGCTTTCTTCTCACGCGAATTTTAAAGGCGTTGCGCCCGGTGGCGGAGTGGTCNACCGAGATGGAGTACCGCAGGTCCAGCAGTCCGCCCCGCTCCGTCAGGCTGTGGCGCAGGCGGCTGGTCTGGATATNGATGGCCAGCTCGCCGANGGGAGTTTCGTACAGGGAGGTGTGCTGCTTTCCCTCCTCAAAAACCATCTGGGAGTTCACGCTGCCCGTCCGGCTGAGAATCACCTGGGGGCCCCGGACCTCGAAGCTGGTGGTGGTGCCCTCCAGCCCGGTGAGCTCGCTTTCCTGATAGNAGAGGATAANCCCCCCCTCTCCGGNGGGGGTCAGGGAGCCCTCGGTCACCAGCTCGATGCTGTCGGGAGCCATGTCCTCGAAGTGCTGCTCGGACCGGATGGTCAGCAGGACGGGAAGCTCCGCCTGATTCCTGTCAATCATATCAATATTGGTCAATGTCGATCCTCCGTGCCATGTGATGGATGTCCTCCTGCAAAAACAGGGAGGCCGCGCCCTCGAAATCCTCCGAGCGGTCGCTGACGTAAAACTCCGCCCCGCCCCGGCTTTCCGACGGGGCCCGGAGCCCCCGGGCGGTGAGAAGGCGCTTGAGCTCGAAGGCGGACTCCTCCCCGGCGGAGATCAGGGCCACCCCCGGGCCGCAGATGGCGGAGAGGATCTCCTCCAGCAGCGGGTAGTGGGTGCAGCCCAGAATCAAGGCGTCCATCCCCCACTCCAGCAGGGGGGCTAAGTACTCCCGGGCCACGGTCTCGATGACCACGTCCCCGGTTTGGAAGCGGCCGTTTTCCACCAGGGGCACGAACAGCGGGCAGGGCTGGCAGAAGACCTCCACATCCGGGTCCAGCCGCCGCAGCGCCGCCTCATAGGCCCCGGAGCGGACGGAGGCCAGGGTGGCGATCATGCCCACCCGGCGGTTTTTGGTCATAGCCAGGCAGCGGCGGCAGGTGGGCTCCACCACGCCGACANTGGGCAGCTCGTTCTCCGCCTGGAGCACGTCCAGGGAGGTGGTGGAGATGGTGCCGCAGGCGATGAGTACCGCCTTGAGGTCAAAGGACCGGAGAAAACGCAGGTCCTGCCGGGCGTATTTCAGCAAGGTCTCCCGGGACCGGCCTCCGTAGGGCACCCGGGCGGTGTCGCCGAAGTAGACCAGGTCCTCCCCGGGGAGGATGCGCCGCAGGNCCCGCNCCGCCGTCAGGCCCCCCAGGCCGGAGTCGAACACGCCGATGGGCCGTGTATCCATTGTTTTTCCTCCTCTCGCCGGGGGGGACGGAATGCCCCCCGCCGCAAGTCGCTCTGAGTTATGTATTATACTATGAGACGCCCGTTGCCGCAAGACAGATTTTAGTCTTTCTGCCCTCTTTTTTATATGGAATTTTTCTTAAGAGTCTGTTATAATCATGCCGTATGCTGAAATCAACCGCCGCCGGCGCTGTTAGGAGGGGCCTGTTCATGAAAATTGAGTTGACGGAACGGCAATACCGCTATCTGCTGGACCTGGTCTACATAGGCAATTGGGTCCTCAATTCCACCCGGGAGGACGACCGCATCAAAGAGTACGACCAGGTGGAAAGCCAGATTTTTTCCCACTGCCTCCGCCACGGCATGNGAAAGCTGGTGGAGCTGTACCAGGGAGAGCTGATTCCCTCCCGGGCCTTTGCGGGCGGCGGCATCCACGAGGCCATTGAAAATTATGAGGACGTGGTCTTCTATGAGATACTCGCCGAGGAGCTGGCCCTGCGGGACNTGGACGNCGAACCCTTGACCCNNGAGAACTACGGGGCTTTGATGGAGCGAATCGACACCTACCTGGACGAGTTCGACGAGCATGGGACGGAGCACATCTCCATAGATCTGGACGAATAGGGCCCGCCTTCCCGGGGCGGCCCTGAAGGAAAAACGCCTGGCTGGGTTTGGACCGGCCGGGCGTTTCTTTCTGCGGACGGCGCGGCTCTCACACCCCGCTGTGCGCACACAAAATACATTTGTCCGCTGTACAGAAATGCACAAAGAGCGCCTCCGGGGAAACCGCTGTTTTGGCGCAGTTACTGAAATCGGGGGAACCGGGCGGTTTTTCCCGGCGAAAACGTTGACAAGCCTTTCTTTTCGCTCGTATAATGAGGGCCATGAGAGCGCTGTAGGGCCTCCCAGCNGGGTCCTGCCGCTCTTTTTTCATTCAANCACGAACGGAGTGTTTTTTATGTCATTTGCCTCGCCATTATACAGCCCCCGTTTTGAGCACGACGCCTGCGGCATCGGCGCGGTCGTGGACATCAAGGGACGGAAGTCCCACGAGACGGTGGACAGCGCGCTGAAAATCGTAGAAAAGCTGGAGCACCGCGCCGGAAAGGACGCCGCCGGAGAGACCGGCGACGGCGTGGGCCTGCTGCTCCAGGTGCCCCACAAGCTGATGGTAAAAGCCGCCGGGGACCTTGGAATCGCCCTGGGGGGTGAGCGGGATTACGGCGTGGGGATGTTCTTTTTCCCCATGGACCGCCTGAAGCGGGCCCAGGCAAAGAAGATGCTGGAGATCATCGTGGCCAAGGAGGGCATGGAGTTCCTGGGCTGGCGGGACGTGCCCGTCCGGCCCGAGGCGCTGGGGGAGCGGGCCCGGTCCTGCATGCCCCATATCAGCCAGTGCTTTGTGAGGCGCCCGGCGGATTGCCCCCGGGGGCTGGATTTTGACCGGAAGCTGTACGTGGCCCGCCGGGTTTTCGAGCAGTCCAACGTCAACACCTATATCCCCTCCTTTTCCAGCCGGACCATCGTCTATAAGGGCATGTTCCTGGTGGGCCAGCTCCGGCAGTTCTACGCCGATTTGACGGACCCGGACTGCGAGAGCGCCGTTGCCCTGGTCCATTCCCGGTTTTCCACCAACACCACTCCCTCCTGGGAACGGGCCCACCCCAACCGCTACATTCTCCACAACGGGGAAATCAACACCATTCGGGGAAACGCGGACCGGATGCTGGCCCGGGAGGAAACCATTTTCTCTCCTGTCATGGACGAGGATATGGACAAAATCCTGCCGGTGGTGGACCAGAGCGGTTCCGATTCCTCCATGCTGGACAACACCTTGGAATTCCTGATGATGAACGGNATGGANCTGCCNNAGGCGGTNATGCTGTGNATCCNGGAGCCCTGGGCCCAGGACCGGCGAATGGACCGGGAGAAGCGGGACTTTTACCATTATTACGCCACCATGATGGAGCCTTGGGACGGCCCCGCCGCCATTGTCTTTTCCGACGGGGACACGGTGGGCGCTGTGCTGGACCGGAACGGCCTGCGGCCCTGCCGGTGGTATCTCACCGGCGGCGGCAAGCTCATCCTTTCCTCCGAGGTGGGGGTGCTGGACGTCGCTCCGGAAACCATTGTAAAAAAATCCCGCCTCCAGCCGGGGCGGATGCTGCTGGCGGACCTCCGGGAGGGGCGCCTGGTGGACGACGGAGAACTGAAGGCCCGCTATGCCGCCCGCCGGCCCTACGGCGAGTGGCTGGACGCCAACCTGGTCCACCTCCGGGATTTGCCCATCCCCAACAAGCGGGTGGAGACTCACCCCCANGAGCTGCGGGACCGGCTGTATAAGGCCTTCGGCTACACCTACGAGGAGATCAAGGACGCCATCCTCCCCATGGCCCGGGACGGCGTGGAGCCCACCAGCGCCATGGGGGTGGACACGCCGCTGGCGGTGCTCAGCGAGCGGCACCAGCCCCTGTTCAATTACTTCAAGCAGCTCTTCGCCCAGGTGACCAATCCCCCCATCGACGCCATCCGGGAGGAGATTGTCACCGACACCACGGTCTACGTGGGCCCCAGCGGGAATCTGCTGGAAGAGAAGGCCTCCAACTGCACAGTGCTTCAGATTCAAAACCCCATCCTGACCTCTGTGGATTTGATGAAGATTCGCCACATGAACCGCCCCGGCTTCCGCGTGGAGACGGTGTCCCTGCTTTATTACAAGGGTTCTCCCCTGGCCAACGCCCTGGACCGGCTGGTGGTGAACGTGGACCGGGCCTACAAAAAAGGGGCCAACATCGTCATCCTCTCCGACCGGGGAGTGGACGAGAACCATGTGGCCATTCCGTCCCTGCTGGCGTTGAGCACCTTGGAGCAGCACCTGGTCCGCACGAAGAAGNGGACCGCCGTGTCCATGGTGCTGGAGAGCGCCGAGCCCCGGGACGTGCACCACTTTGCCGCGCTGCTGGGCTACGGCGCCCAGGCCATCAACCCCTATCTCGCCCAGGAGTGCGTGGAGGAGCTGGTGGCCCTGGGGATGCTGGACAAGGACCCCGGCGCGGCGGTAAGCGACTACAACGGTGCCATCCTCCACGGCATTGTGAAAATCGCCTCGAAAATGGGGATCTCCACCATCCAGTCCTATCAGTCGGCCCAGATATTTGAGTGCGTGGGCATCTGCAAAGAGGTGGTGGACAAATACTTCACCAACACCATCAGCCGCGTGGGCGGCGTGGGGCTGCGGGAAATCGGCGAGGNCGTGGAGTGGAACCATAATCAGGCCTTCGACCCCCTNGGGCNGGGCTTCGACNCCNCGNNGNATTNCATGGNCGGCCACAAGCTCCGCTCCGGCCCGGACAAAGAGGACCACATGTACAGCCCCCGCACGATCCTTTTGCTGCAAAAGGCGGCCCGGGAGGGAGACTATGAGGTCTTCAAGGAGTACTCCGCCCTGGTGGACTTCGCGGAGAAGCCCCATACGCTGCGGGGCCTGCTGGACTTCCGCTTCCCGGCGGACGGGGGAATCCCCATCGACGAGGTGGAGCCGGTGGAGCGCATTTTCCGGCGCTTTAAGACCGGGGCCATGAGCTACGGCTCCATCTCCCAGGAGGCCCACGAGTGCATAGCCGCCGCCATGAACCGCATCGGGGGAAAGTCCAACTCCGGCGAGGGGGGCGAGGCCCGGGAACGGCTGAACGGCGAGCGCCGGTCCGCCATCAAGCAGGTGGCCTCCGGCCGTTTCGGCGTCACCAGCGAGTACCTGGCCAGCGCCGACGAAATTCAAATCAAAATGGCCCAGGGGGCCAAGCCCGGCGAGGGCGGACATCTGCCGGGGAAGAAGGTCTATCCCTGGATTGCCAGGACCCGGTGCTCCACACCCGGCGTGACGCTGATTTCTCCGCCTCCCCACCATGACATCTATTCCATTGAGGACCTGGCCCAGCTGATCTACGACCTGAAAAACGCCAACCGCCGGGCCCGGATCAGCGTCAAGCTGGTCAGCGAGGCGGGAGTGGGCACCATCGCCGCAGGCGTCGCCAAGGCCGGGGCCCAGGTGGTCCTCATCTCCGGACACGACGGCGGCACCGGCGCGGCCCCCCGGAGCTCCATCCACGGGGCGGGGCTGCCCTGGGAGCTGGGCGTGGCGGAGGCCCACCAGACCCTCATCCAGACCGGCCTGAGGAATCAGNTGGCCATCGAGGCCGACGGCAAGCTGATGACGGGTCGGGATGTGGCCGTGGCCTGTATGCTGGGGGCAGAGGAGTTCGGCTTCGCCACCGCGCCCCTGGTGACCCTGGGCTGCTGCATGATGCGGGCGTGCAGCCTGGACACCTGCCCGGCGGGCATCGCCACCCAGGACCCGGAGCTCCGCAGGCGCTTTTCCGGAAAGCCGGAATACGTGGTGAATTTCATGACCTTCGTGGCCCGGGAGCTGCGGGAGTACATGGCGCGCCTGGGCGTCCGCACGGTGGACGAGCTGGTGGGCCGCTGCGACCTCCTCCGGGTCCGGGAGAAGCTGGTGACCCGCCGGGCGGAAACCCTGGATCTGAGCGGGCTGCTGCAAAATCCCTATGGAGAGAAAGCGCCCCACTTCGACCCTGCCGCCGCCTATGATTTCCATTTGGAGCGGACGGCGGACATGAGCGTCCTTTTGAAGAAGCTGGGCGGAACGCTGAAAACGAAAAAGACGGGACGGCTGGACGTGCGGGTCTCCTCTACGGACCGGGCCTTCGGCACCCTGTTTGGCTCCGAGATTACCCGGACCTGCGGAAACGCCCTGCCGGAGGACAGCTATGTCGTCACATGCCGCGGAGGAGGCGGGCAGTCGTTCGGGGCGTTCATCCCCAGCGGGCTGACGCTGAAGCTGGAGGGNGATTGCAACGATGGGCTGGGGAAGGGGCTTTCCGGCGGGAAGCTGATTCTCTATCCGCCGGCAGACGGCGCGTTCAAGCCCGAAGAGAATATCATCGCGGGAAACGTGGCCCTTTACGGGGCCACCGGCGGCAAGGCCTTCATCAACGGAATGGCGGGGGAGCGGTTTTGCGTGCGCAACTCCGGCGCGTCCGCCGTGGTGGAGGGCGTGGGAGACCACGGCTGCGAGTATATGACCGGGGGCCGGGTGGTCATCCTGGGGCCCACGGGAAAGAATTTCGCGGCGGGCATGAGCGGGGGCGTCGCCTACGTCCTGGATGAGAAGCACGACTTGTATCTCCGGCTCAACAAGGAGCAGGTCCAGGCCGGGGAAGTGACGGAGCAGCACGACATAGCGGAGCTCCGGTCCCTCATCGAGGAGCATGTGGCCGCCACCGGGTCCCCCCGGGGGAAACAGATCCTGGCGGCCTTCCAGTCCTATGTCCCCTGCTTCAAAAAGGTTATGCCCAGGGATTACGACCGGATGCTCCGGGCCATGGCCCAGTGCGAGGAGCGGGGCATGGCCCGGGAGCAGGCGGAGATTGAGGCGTTCTATTCTGTGACACGGGGTTAAGGAGGTCCACCGATATGGGAAAAACAACTGGATTTTTGGAGTATAACCGGCAGGAGGCCTCCAGCCGCCCGCCGGAGGAACGGGTCCGGGACTGGGAGCCCTTCCGCATCCCCCTGCGGCCCGCGGTCCGGCGGGAGCAGGGGGGCCGGTGCATGAACTGCGGCGTGCCCTACTGCCAGGCGGGAATGGAGTGGGAAGGAGGGACCTTCGGCTGTCCCCTTCACAACCTGATTCCCGAGTGGAACGACATGATTTGGGCGGAGAACCCCTTCCACGCCCTGAGCCGTCTGCTGAAGACCAACAATTTCCCGGAGTTCACCGGGCGGGTCTGTCCCGCTCCCTGCGAGAGGGCCTGTATCTGCGGGATGTACGGCGATTCCGTCACCATCCGGGACAACGAGCTCAGCGTCATCGAGGACGCCTTTGCCGCCCAGGCGGTCAAGCGCCGCCGCCCGCCCCAGTGGTCCGGAAAGAAGGTCTGCGTGGTGGGTTCCGGCCCGGCGGGCCTGGCGGCGGCGGACCAGCTGAACCACCGGGGCCATTCCGTCACGGTGGTGGAGCGGGAGGAGCGCTGCGGCGGACTTTTGACCTACGGCATCCCGAATATGAAGCTGCCCAAGGACATCGTTCAGCGGCGGGTGGATCTGATGACGGACGAGGGCGTCAGCTTTGTCAACGGCGTGGACGCGTCGGACCCGGCGGTGGCCCGGCGGCTGCTGGGGGACTATGACGCGGTGATTCTCTGCTGCGGCGCGGAGCGCCCCCGGTCCCTGGGCCTGGAAACGGAGGGCGTTTCCGGCGTTTGCTACGGAACGGAGTTTTTGAAAGCCGCCGTGGAGAGCCGCCAGTTCGGCAAGGCGGCCCCCGCCGCCCTCTCGGCGGAGGGCCGGGACGTGGTTATCGTGGGCACCGGCGACACCGCCGGAGACTGCGTGGCGACGGCCCTGCGGCAGGGGTGCCGGTCCGTGGTCCAGCTGGTGCGCCGCCCTGAGGCGGACTACCTGAAAAACGGCGNCCTCCCCCAGGACTACGCCCATCAGGAGGCCGTTTCCGTGTTCGGGGCGGACCCCCGGCGGTTTGGCGTTCAGATAAAAGGGCTGACGGCGGAGGACGGCGCGCTGAAGGCCGTGACGACCACGGACGGGGATACGCTGCCCTGCGGGCTGCTGATTGCCGCCACCGGCTTTGCCGGGTGCGAGGGCGGCGTGTGCGAGGCCTTCGGCGTGGATTACGGCCGGACGGTCCACACGGAGGAAGGCGGCTTTGCCACCAATGTGGANAAGGTCTTCGCGGCGGGGGATATGCGCCGGGGGCAGTCCCTGGTGGTGTGGGCCATCGCCGAGGGGCGCACGGCGGCCGCGGAGGCGGACGCCTACCTCAACNGCTGCACCAATCTCGTGCGGGTCGTTTGAAGGGGGCTTTTCAGCGCTCCTTTTCCATCATGATTTCCAGGATGGTCCGGTCNGTCTCCNGNATCCCCNGCGCGNTGACCCGGCCCATGCTGCGGATGGCCTCCTCCGGCGTGGCGCCGCAGATGCCGTCGGTGGACCGGAGGACGACGCCGTCCATGGCCAGGTACGCGCACATCAGCGCGGCGTTGGCCGCCGTGGCCAGCTTCNTGGCNCAGCCGGTTTTTCCGCCGTCGCAGACCATGCCGGTGAGGTCCCCGCTCATGTTGATAATCGTCCCGCCGATTTGTTCATCGCCTCCGCCCATCAGCCAGACCATGGCGGCGGAGGCGGCGGTGGCGGCGGAGACGCCGCAGCCGCAGGTGGCGGACAGCTTCCCGGTGAAAAGTTTAATGTAGACGTTCAGTGCGTGGGAGAAGGCCAGGGCCTTTGCCAGATGCTCGTTGGAGGCCCCCAGGTGCCGGGCCATCTNCGCCACGAGGATGACGGNGGTCAGGCCGTGGTTCCCGCTGCCCGCGCTGCTCATGACGGCGTAGGGGCACCCGCTCATGCGCCCCTCGGCGCTGGCGGCCACCCGGGCCATCGTGCGGCTGAAGAGGTTGTCTCCCATGGCGCCGGAGGCCAGCTGCCGTTTCAGCGCCCCGGCGATTCCGGTGCCCGGGTCGTTTTCCAGCCCGAAATCCGCCAGGCGCTCGTTCATGTCCACGCCTTCCAGCATAAAGGACAGCTCCTCTTCGGAGCACTGCTCCACCAGGGCCCGAATCTCCGCCACCGTCATGGCTTTCAGCCCGTCGTGAAGCGCGTCCCCCGTCCCGGCGGACCAGGGCTTTTCAAACAGGACCTCACCGTTTTTCTGGGTGAGTACGATGTTGGAATGCNTGCCCCGGATGACACTGACGCCGGTNCCGTTGGAGGTAACCACCTCCGCCCGGGCGTAGAGCTGGGCCTCCTCGTGCCGGATGGACACCGCAACGCGGCGCTCCTCCACCAGCGCGATGGCCTGGCCGGAAACCGCGCCGGTAAGGTCCTCCAGAAGCCGCAGGCCCTTTTCCGGGTTGCGCAGGCCGGCCCCCAGGGCGGCGGCGTACCGCAGCCCCACTTTGGGGAAGCCGGGAATACCCACGCTCATGCCGTTTTTGTAGATGCCGGGATTGACCTCCAGCTTCACGGAGACGATTTCGCCGCCGGCGGCGCGNGAGGCGTCCGCCGCGGCCAGGGCCGCGCAGACCGGCTCCGTGCAGCCCAGGGCGGGGACCACCTCTTGGCGCAGCAGGGTCAGCAGTTCTTCCTTTNTAATCATGGGAAAGCTCCTCTCTGTAAACAGTTTTGTGTGCCGGTTTTTTCGTGATATCATAATAGCAAATCCTGTGCCGGATATTTTTTCGCTTTTTCTCCAAAATTCCTTGCAAAACGGCGGAGGCTGCGATTAACTGGTGCAAGAAATTGGTTAAAGGAGGGGTAATATGCCGGGCAAAAAGAAAATCTCCGTCATCGCCCTGGACCCCAGGGCGGGGGAATCCTACAAATCCGACATCGCCCAGCTGTTCGCGGACGCGGCGGACATCTCCGTCTTCTCCATGCTGGACGGCAGCGCCGCCGGGGTGCTGGACCGGGCGGATCTGTTCGTGGCCTCCACCGACGCCTACGGCTCCCCGGAGGAGCTGATGCGGCACATCCCCATTGACAGCCAGACCATGGCGGTGGAGGTCTCCTTCCGGTGGAGCGAGCTGCGCAGGCTCAAGGAGCTCCCGGCGGGGAGCCGGGTGCTGTTCGTCAACATGACCCAGNCCATGGCCCGGGAGGCCATNGCCCAGCTGGAGCAGTTCGGCGTCACCCACATCCACTGGATTCCCTTTTATCCCGGCGCGCCGGAGGNNCCGGACGTTCACATCGCGGTGACGCCGGACGAGCTTCGCTATGTCCCTCCGGGGATGGAGACGGTCATTGATCTGGGCCAGCGGGTGTGCACCTCCGGCATGATGATCGAAATCGCCCTCCGCCTGGGGCTGGAATCCCTGCTGGAAGGGCCCGCCTTTCAGCGCTACGCCCAGGAGGTGGCCACCAGCAACTACAGCTTTGACCGGATGTTTGCCCGCTCCATCCGTCTGGAAAGCCAGTTCCACATTTTAATGGAGAGCCTAGAGGACGGCGTGGTGGGCGTCAACGAGAAGGGGGAGATCTTCGCGTGCAGCCGCCACGCCGAGGAAATGACCCTGGTCAGCGCCCCTTTGATCCAGGGACGGCGGTGCGAGGAGGTGTTTCCCTACATCCCCTTCGTCCAGTGCATGCAGGGCCGCCGGACCCTGCCCGCCAAGGCGGTGAAGGTGGGCGGGGTGAACCTCAGCGTGGAGGTGGTGCCGGTGATCCGGCAGAACGCCGGCATCGGGGCCTTCGCCCTGCTTCAGCGGTTCAACGACGTGGAGGCCCGGCAGAGCGAGCTGCGCAGCCAGCTTTTCCACAAGGGCCACTACGCGAAATACGGCTTTGCCGACGTAGTGGGCCGGTCGGAGGCCATTGTCAAAACCAAGGAGACCCTGGGCCGCATGGCCCGAAGCGAGAGCCCCGTCCTGCTCATCGGCGAGACGGGCACCGGGAAGGAGCTCTTTGCCCATGCCGTCCATCAGGCGTCCCTCCGGGCGGACGGCCCCTTTGTTCCCATCAACGTGGCGGCTTTCCCGGAAAACCTGCTGGAGAGCGAGCTGTTCGGCTATGAGGAGGGGGCCTTCACCGGGGCGAAGAAGGGGGGACGGCCCGGCCTTTTCGAGCTGGCCCACCGGGTGACGCTCTTTTTAGATGAGGTGGAGGGCATGAGCCCCGCCCTGCAAATCAAGCTCCTCCGGGCCCTCCAGGAGCGGGAGGTCATGCGGGTGGGGGGCAACCGGATCATCCATGTGGACGTCCGCATCGTGGCGGCTACCAACGAGTCCCTGGAGGGGAAGGTCCGGGAGGGCTCCTTCCGCCGGGACCTCTACTACCGCCTCAGCACCCTGCCTGCCCTCATTCCGCCCCTGACGGAGCGAGGAGACGACATGTTTTTGCTGACGGAGCATTTCCGCCGGGAGCTGGGGGGCTCCTTCCGCCTGACAGAGCCGGTGAAGGACTTTTTCCGCCGCCACGCCTGGCCGGGAAATATCCGGGNNCTGCNNAACGCGGTGGAGTACTTTATTTATACCGGCCATGAGGACATTGGCCTGGAGGACCTGCCGCCCACGCTGTTCCTCTCCGGCAGCGCCGCCCTTCGCCACGGCGCATCCCCGGATTTGGAGGCGGCGGAGCCCTCCGACGCCTTCCACTTTCTCCTCTCCCGGCTCTACGACGCCTCGGAGTCGGGGACGCCCATGGGCCGGGAAAGCCTGCTGAAACAGGCCCGGGAGGCCCACATCCCCCTCTCCCAGCGGGAAGTCCGGGACATTCTGGCGGACATGGCGGCCCAGGGCCTGGTCCGGGTCAGCCGGGGGCGGGGCGGCAGCCGCTTGACACCCAAGGGACGGGCACGCTGGGAAATGGTTCAAAATAAAGAAGATCGAACCAATTAAATTGGTTCAACCAATAAACCGCCCGCCGCAGGATGGGCGCGTCATATTCGGCGCATAAAACTCCGGGATAGAACTTGGCATGTTGCCAAAATCTATCCCGGGGTTTTTGTGCGCCTCTNCAAGTTTACAAGAGATTCGCGGAAAATCCAAGGGCTCNCTGCCGTTTGGCACGGTTCCTGCTTTAATAATTCGCCAACCGCCGCGAGCGTGCGATCATTTCAGAAAGGATGCGAGACGATGCAGTACGATTTTGACCAGGTGATAGACCGCAGCAAAAACCTCTCCGCCAAGTACGACGAGCGGGGCAAGAAGTTCGGCAGGGAGGACGTGATCCCTCTGTGGATTGCGGACATGGACTTTAAGACCGCCCAGCCCATCATTGACGCCCTTAAGCGGCGGGCGGAGGAAGGGATCTGGGGCTATACCGCCCGGCCCGCCGGCTACTTCGAGGCCATCCGGGACTGGCAGAGCCGCCGGAACGGCTGGGCCCCGGACACGTCCCTCATGAGCTTCTGCCTGGGCGTGGTCCAGACTNNCAGCGCCATGGNNCANCNCTATACCCCCCAGGGAGGCAATGTCCTGATTCAGACCCCGGTCTACGGCGAGTTCTACGACATGGCGGAGTTCGCCGGGCGGAGGGTTATCGAAAACCAGCTGGTGGAGCGGGACGGCCGGTGGACCGTGGACTGGGCGGACCTGGAGGAAAAGCTCCGGCAGGCGGATCTGTTTTTGCTGTGCAGCCCCCACAACCCTGTGGGCATCGTCTGGCCCGAGGAGGACCTCCGCCGGATGATGGAGCTGTGCCTGAAATACCACGTCCTGGTGGTCAGCGAAGAGATCCACTCCGACCTCATCTTCCACGGGAAGAAGCACATCCCCACGGCCTCTCTCTCTCCGGAGATTGCAGCCAATGTGGTCACCGGTATCTCCGGCACCAAAACCTTCAACCTGGCGGGCCTCCAGGCCAGCGCCGTGGTGTTCCCCAACCGGCATATGAAGGAAACGTTTGACCGTTTCTGGATGAANATGGACATCCACCGGANCAACGCCTTTTCCGTCACCGCCATGGAGACGGCCTTCCGGGAGGGGGAGGAGTGGCTGGAGCAGCTGCTGCCCTATCTTTCGGAGAACTTTGACTTCGTGGTGAACTACTGCGAGCGGCACATTCCCAAGATTAAGACCTACGCCCCCGACGCCACCTATCTCATGTGGCTGGACTGCCGGGCGCTGGGCCTGAGCAACCAGGAGCTTCACGACTTCATGNTCGAAAAGGCCCNGCTGGGCCTGAACGACGGCTGTGCCTTCGGCCGGAGCCTGAACGGCTTCATGCGCCTGAACGCCGCCTGTCCCCGCAGCGTGCTGGAGCGGGCGCTCCACCAGCTGGAGGCCGCCGTCAGCNGCCTGTGATCCCCCTCCCGGCGGAGGTTTTAAGACACCAAAGAAACGAGAAATGGAGATGTTATCATGGCTACGCAAACCGGAAAGCAATCCCTTTGGCAGCAGTATTAGACCCCCATCCTCCTTCTTGGCGGCATCGCCATCGGCTCTCTCATCGGCGTGATTTCCCCGGGCTTGGGCCAGACCCTGAAGCCCATCGGCGATATCTTTTTGAATCTGCTGTTCACCATCGTGGTGCCCCTGGTCTTTGTGTCCATTGCCTGTGCCGTGGGCAGCATGGCCAACATGAACCGCCTGGAGAAGATCCTGGGCGGCACCGTGGCCGTGTTCCTAGGCACGGGAGCGGTGGCCGCCGCCTGTGTGCTGGTGTGGGTGAACCTGTTCAGCCCCTCCGCCGGAACCAATATCCAGCTGGCCGCCGCCGAGGTGGGGGAGGCCCAGACCGCCGCCCAGATGATTGTGGGCTCCCTGACGGTCAGCGACTTCCCGGAGCTGTGGAGGCAAGTCCCACATGCTGCCNCTCATCATCTTCGCCATCATCATGGGGTTCTNCGTGGCCTCCTGCGGCGGGGAGAACAGCCCCGTTGGGAAGCNGCTGGCGAACTTGAACGACATCATCATGAAGTTCGTGGGGGTCATTATGACCATCGCCCTCCTGGGCCNGGGCGCGTACTTCGCCAACCTCATCGGGGAGNTCGGNCCCCAGCTCCTCNGCGACTACGGCCGGTCCATGGTGGTCTACTATCCCCTGTGCCTGCTGTATGTGGCGATCTTCTTCCCTCTGTACGCCCTCTTCGCCGGGGGGAAGCCCGCTCTCAACCGGATGCTGAAGTACATCTTCACCCCCGCTGTCACGGCCTTCGCCACCCAGAGCTCCGCCGCTACCCTGCCGGTAAACAAGGAAGCCTGTGACGCCATCGGCGTGCCCAAGGACGTCAGCGACCTGGTGCTGCCCATGGGCTGCACCATGCACATGGACGGCTCCGTCCTCAGCTCCATCGTGAAGATCGCCTTCCTGTTCGGCATCTTCGACATGCCCTTCACCGGCGTGGGGACCTACGCCATGGCCATCGCCGTGGCCATTCTCAGCGCCTTCGTCCTCTCCGGCGCCCCCGGCGGCGGACTGGTGGGCGAGATGCTGATTGTCAGCATGTTCGGCTTCCCCGCCGAAGCCTTCCCCCTCATCGCCACCCTGGGCTTCCTCTTTGACCCCGCCGCCACCTGCCTCAACGCCGCCGGGGACACCATCGCCTCCATGATGGTTACCCGCCTGGTGGAGGGAAAGAACTGGCTGGAGAAGAAGACGGTCCCCGGCGGGCGGAGCGAAGCGCCCCGCGTATAAATNTGTCATTCTTTTAAAAAGGAGATATTTACTATGAAAGTTACTGTGATCGGAAGCCACCTGTGCCCGGATACCCTGTACGCCCTGAACCGCCTCAGCGAGGCGAAGGCGGAGATTGACTTCAAGAACCTCTCCGCCAGCCTCCCCGACCTGAAGGCCTACCTGGCCCTGCGGCAGGACAGCCCCGCCTATGCCGACATCCGGGAAAACGGCGGCATCGGCATCCCCTGCTTCGTCCTGGAGGACGGGACCGCCACCCGGGATTTGGACGCGGTTTTAAAGTGATTTGCCCCCGGGGACGGAAGCTTCCATTTCGAAAGCCGCGCGGAGGAGGCCTGACCGCCATTCCGGGAAAGGCCCTCTTACAGAGGAAGTAATCAACAAAAAAGCTGAGCGGCATCCGGTCCGTTGCCGGATGCCGCTCAGTCCAGCTTGTCGAAAAAGTCTGCCTACCGGCAGACTTTTTCATGTAAAGATGATAAAATAGGGAGTAAGGGGTGAGG